>JAFEGQ010000213.1 GCA_018239785.1 Verrucomicrobiota bacterium | reverse complement strand
ACGCTCCCCCTCCGAGGACGCGATTTTAGGCAGCGAGATGAGGCCTTTCTTCTCATAGCCTATTCTGCTCCAATGCGCGCAAGCCCAAGAGCAGCCCGAGACTTCTACCTTACTTACCTTTATGGCAAGTGCCAGCCACCTAATCTTGACAACTGACATGATTGAATTTCGAAAGAGGTCTAGTTAGACACGGTCTACATCGAATACAACGAGCGCGATCATTTCGTTTACCACATGTTTCGCACCAAATTGCAGGGTGATCCAGGAGCTGTGAAGATCAACTTTGACGAACATAAGGGATTCACTTGGGTGACACCCGCCGATGGATTGAGGATGGAGCTCATCGATGACGAGGACCCTTGCTTTAGACTCACCTATTTTCCTGAATAACTTGAACTGCTAGGTTAAGGAGAAGACTGTGAAGGAGGTGCAGATGCCCACACAGAAGACAAAACGGGTCGCCGATTCGGCCATCTACGATCAAACCTACAAGGTCTTTCCCAACGACTTGAACTCCAACGATACGGTCTTTGGGGGGCTAGTGATGTCCATCCTCGACAGGGTCGCTTTAGTCGTGGCAGAGCGCCACTCGGAACAGATTTGTGTGACCGCCTCTGTCGATTCCATGCACTTTCTTGCCCCGGCGCGCAGGGGGGATATCCTCCTCTTTAGCGCAGCTGTGAATCGGAGCTGGAGAAGTTCGATGGAGATTGGGGTGAAGGTGCTGGCAGAACACTATAAGACAGGAGAACGGACCCACATCCTTTCGGCGTATTTCACTTTTGTTGCGGTGGACGATCAGCTCAAACCCTTGGAAGTGCCAAAGCTCATCCCCGAAACGCCTTTGGAAATACGGCGCAGTGGAGAAGCCGAGAGGCGCCGCCAACGGAGGAGACAAGAAAAGGAAGAGCGGATGAAGCGGCGTGAGGAGTTTGGGTGTTAATTTAAATGCGATCCGTTACAGTAGCTGGTGATGCAGTACTGTTCTCTCCGAATACCTCAAGAGAAGTCGGCCCTGCCAATGGTGGGTTTTTTTGCGGCTTGCGCTGCGTTAAATGCAGGGGCAGGTGCTTTTTCAGGGCGTATTTTTCAATGGTTCCCCGCAAAACAAGGCGCTATCGTAGGAGTGATCCAAGCTCCGGTTCTCACTGCAGCGCTGCTCTCCTTACAGCGCCTATTTGACAGCTTTCGAAAAGTCGAGCAATTGGCAGACCGCCTTGAAAAAATTCAAGAAGTGGAATCGGATCTTCGAGCCTCACAGATGCAGGCGTTGAAAGAGGCGATTGAAGAGGAGTTGCATCTCGATGCCTTTGAGGGGATCGAAGGAGAGCTTTTGCAGAGCCAGCTGTACAGACAAGTCGCTGTTAAGGCGTTGCCAAAGACCTTTGCGCTGGGGGTTCTTGGTTTTGTCACTCCCTTGATCACGAGGGTTTGGGGTTTTGACCCGACCTTTAAAAGACTTAAGCTCTACTACCAAGTCTCCTTTGTGTCTCTGTTGCCTCTCCGTTATCTATTGGTATGGGGTGCAGAGCGAATCAGAGGGAAAAATGGGGAAAACACATGAGAACCCATATCTGCCCTCGCATTGCTTTGGAAAATATGGTGCGCTCGGGCACTTCTCTCGTCTAATCTCTTGGCGATTAAAGCAAATATTTTGTATTAGGAAAAAAAAGAGAGGAAGCGATGCGCTGGTTTCTATTGGCTTTGATCGGGATTCTGCCCCTAAGCGCTGACAACTCTGGGGAGACGTTCGTCAGTGAACGTGGTTATCAGCTCGTCATTCCCCAAGGGTGGGAGTCGGGATCTGGCCTCATGGGAGCCGATCTCTTTGCCATTGCCCCTCCTGCACAAGATCCTAACGTGGGAACTGCCAACTTCAATGTGATGACAGGGGATGTGGCAGGGGTGTCTCTTGAGGATTTTTACAGCGATGCGATGATGGGTCTATCCAATTTGGTAGATAATTTTAAGCTCTTGGATCAGGGAAAAGGGGTCGTGGGGGGAAAGCCAGCCCTTTGGCATCTCTATACATATAACTATCAAGATCTTGAGTTAGAAGTGCTTCAGTACATTACCATGATCGGGCAAGAGGTCTATGTCCTCACCTTCACGACGTTGGAAGCTGACTACGCTTATTATCAACCTACGTTTGAGCAGGTGGTCAAGAGTTTGGAGTTTGTCTCTCCTCCACCCCCTAATGCGCAGAAAATGACTTACGGCGAATCAGATCTTGAGATGAGCGTTCGTTAAGGAGGCGTGGATAAAATCTGCGCGTCGATGAGGGAGCTCTTCCTGGGTGATGTCTTCGGAGTAGTTGCAGGTCAGATGGGCGCGCCTGCAATCGAAGATCAACTCATTCAGCTCTTTGTGGTTCGTCCCTGTGATCCACCCTAAATCTACCCCTAATTTCAAAAGAGACAAGGCTCCCCATGCTTCGATCGCTTCTAACTGATAGCTGTGGACGGCAAGGCCATAGGCCCGGCTCACAAGATCCTTCATATCGAAGGCTTGTCCACCCTGCAAACGGGAGCGCTCTCTTTTTTCAGCAAGCATCATTTTGAGGGCAAAGGCGCGCAGCATTTCGAGAATATGCTCCTCAGTGACTCCAATGGAGCATCGGTTTTGGATGGCAAGGATATCCCCCACTACATGGTCGAGTCCCCCAAGGATGGAGCTAACAACGATCTCCTCTCCTTGTAAATTAGCGAGGGTAGACTCGAGCTTGCCGGCGCGGATCAGGGCGGGGGTATGGAGATATAAGCGGGCCTGAAGAGCTGTGCCACACTGCATCGGATCGCTCGTCAGGTAGCCAAAGCGAGGTGAGTAGCTGTATTCGAGCTGGGTGTTTAAATCTGTTTCAATATTCACCAAACGGTGCCATGTCTCTTCAATCTGTTCGTGGACGTCGGTAATTTGAAGATGGAGATGGTTATAGACGTTGATCATCGCAAAAAAATCGCCTTGGTTATCGACGACAAACCCTTCGCCACTAATGGCTTGCTGAAAGGGGGCAGGGCTTAGAAAATGCTCATAGAGGAACTCTTTTTCGAGGGGGCCCGCTTCTTCTGCCTTGATGAAGGTGGGGTGATCGAGCCCTACATTCCCAAGCAATCGCTCCGCCAGCATGGCGCGCACCTGGAGTCGCCCATCGACACTCAGTTTTCCTGGGAAGAGATGGGGGCGCAAATTGCGACTGAGTTCGAGGATCGAGGCGAGCCAAATATTATTGGGATTGTCAGACCAGGGATGGCGGAGTCTTAGAAAGGTTTGCTGCTTACGGTTCATTGAGGTGCTCCTTGACCGCTTTAATTTGATCGCGGAGCCAAGCAGCTCCTTCGTAATCCTCACCTTTGATCGTGGCTTCTAACGCTTCATCGAGGGCGACGAGCTTGATCGAAGGGCTGACTTTGGGGATCTCTCCGGGGGCTCTTCCAATATGTAATGGCCCCGACTTGGGTCGAGCTCCGCTCCTTTTCGAAAGCCGTTTATTGCTATTCATCTCAAAAAAGATGACGTCTGCAAAGACATTGTAACACTCTGCACATCCAACAGGACTCCCTGTTTGGAGCGCTTCAAGAGTCGTTCCACAGCTGCCACAGGCTAAGCCGGTTGTGCTTTTTCCTGTAGTCGGCTCTGTATTTTTCACACCATGGAGTTTGCGCTGTAGGACAGGACAGCTGCTACACATGTCGGTCTCCACGAGCTTTCCCCCCACCACAGTGGTGTAGTGGACGGCGATGGATTTTTTACATTCGCTACATTCTAAAGGTCGTTCTTCCATATTTGTACCTTAAGGTAGAGAGAGCTTCAGTGGCAAGAACCCAAGATAATCTGCCGAAGTTAATAGGTACTGCACCCCATTTTTTTTTCCAAATAAGGGGGTGTGCGGTGCCAAATTGTGCAGATGTCCAAACAGACAAATGTCCACTTCATAGCGCTCCAAAATCGCTGAGGCAGGAGAGTCCTTCAAGTCTGCAGTGAGGGGGGGGAAATGGGTCATCACAATGCGCTTTTTCGCTTTTTTATCGAGGGCTTGGCAGGCGATCTCGAGGCGGCCAAGTTCCCGTTCATAAATTTTTCGGTCCTCTTCGGTATAGGGGACGACTCTAGCGGGGAAATCGGGGCTATCCCATAGCCTTGTACCGGCAATCGCGATGTCTTGGAAGGTCCAAGCGGTGTGATGAAGAGGGTGGATGGAAGGGGGGCAAAGCTCGCGCACTTTCTTTAGCGATCCCCACCAATAGTCGTGATTTCCTCGGATCATGACCTTTGTTCCAGGAAGATCACCGATCCAGGCGAGATCCTTTTTGGCATCTTCAGCATGCATGGCCCAGGAGATATCCCCTGCGATCAAGACCAGATCTTCCTCTGTGATCTCTTGCTTCCAAGAGGCGGCGATCTTTTCCATATAGCCGCTCCATTGCGGTCCAAATACCCCCATATCCTTCTCAGGGACGCTAATGGCGAGATGGAGGTCGGCGATGGCAAAGAGGGGCATAGTAGCAAAATCTCCTAGGGGACACTGGGGACAACAGGGGTGGGGCAGTTAGTGGTTGTATTGGTGATGATGCCAGCGGGGTTCGTGACAGAAATATTGTTGTTCAGAGAAGAGAGGGTAGTGAAATTGGTGGCTTTAAAGGTCCCTATCAAGGAGTTGGTCAGGACAATCCCTAAATTCGCTCCTCTATCGGTGTTATTGTTGGTTAAGGTCCCAAAGATCGTTCCGTTGCCAATATTAGTGAGGGGATAGGCAGGTTGCGTGTGGAGCCCTGCTGTGTCGTCATTACTTGTAAGCGTTGCATTCAGCGTCCCTGCACTTCCGTTGCTACAGGAGATCGCAGCGGTGGCAGCTTGGCGGATGGTATTGGATTGGTAGCTGATGGTGAGGGCGTCTCCTGCAGAGATCATGTTACTAGTGGCTGTGAAGGCATCGGCAAGCGTTTGTGTGCTGCTATTATTTTGATAAAGAGCTGAGAAGCTCATCGTTGTTGTTCCCGAGCTCGCTGCGTTGATCGCAAAAGCAGATTGCGTAGCATTAGTCACAGAATTATTTTTGATGTTATAGGCGAGGGTGCTGCCTGAGGTCGTATTTGACGAGGAGAGGAAAATCCCAGCAGGACCGAGGATATTTTGCATCGTATTGCCGGTGATCACGCCGCTGATGGCTCCTCCACTTCCCGCCTTCTGAATGCTGATGCCCGAGGCGCCCATACTGGTGAGGGTGTTATTTTGGATGAGGAGACTTAAATTGTCGTTGGCGCCAGAGTTGATGAGGATGCCATCGAGTGCATTTGTGATCGTATTGTTGCTAAAGGTCAAACTCAGCGTTTGCGCTGCATTATTGAGCACAAAAGCATTGCCGGTGATGGTAGTCATCGAGTTGTTGGTGAGCATTGCTCTACCCCCAAAATTCACCAAGGAGATTCCAGCAGCTGTTTGTCCAGTGAACGAGGTTTGTTGAACGGTCAACCCGCTCCCTCCAGTGCCTTGGAGACCAATCGTCCCTCTTGAGAGAATGGGTCCGTGGATGAGGTTGTTCGAGCTGAGCAACACATTGGGACCAGCGGCAGCTTGATCGATGGTGGCTCCAGGATTTGCAGGGAGGGCGGTAATAGGGAGGAAATTGCCACCTCCTAAATCGAGGAGCACAGTGCCTCCCACAGGGGTAGAGGCTGGAAATGCGTAAAGTTTTTGGGCTGCTGTTAAGGGCACTCCTGCTGGAAAGGGATTGGTAATGGTCCCTGTATCATTGAGAGCAAAGAGGAAATCGCCTGGGGCGGAGCTGGCCACTGCAGTGGTTAAATTAGTGGGGTTAGTTTGCGTACCGCTTCCAAGCCCTCCTTGATCGAAGAAGAAGAGGCCTACTTGGCTTTGCTTCGTGGTGACCTTTTGCTTGTCTTTGATCACAATTCCGGGCATGCGGCAGACACTGCGTCCCATTTGGCGATAGATGTTATTGACGGTGCAACACTTAAAACAGCTAAAGGGAATCAACATGTGGAGATTGAGGGAGGTTTGCTGCCCATAGACCTTGTCATGTTGCCAATCGGCTCCTACATAGGCTTCCACGTTGCCCAAGCATAAGGGGAGGTTCATACGCCATTGAAGGCGCAGTCTGGGGCCTTGTAAGATAGGGACTTCTGTGCCTCTAAAACGGAAGAAACCGGCAAATCCCCAAAGAGCTCCCTGCCCTATTGGAAAGCCCGCACCTGCCTCTGTATCGAATCCCCAACGCCCTGTTTCGGTCTTGATGGTGCGGGTCGCTAGAGTTGTGACTGTCGTGCCACTGATCGTATTTTGGAAGACAGTGTGATCACTGGCCACACGCGCTTTAAACCATCCAGGGACGTAGGCATTGACGCGCGCCTCCCAGCATCCTCCAAAGGCTTCGGCGCCAAACCCAAACTGCCACCAGTTGAGGTGTTCGTCCGAGTATCCATAGTCGGCAAAGGCGTTGATCCCACACGCAAAATTGGGACTGTACTGAGATCTTCCGCCCCCTCCGATGCTCGCCACCCACATGTCGTCATGAAAGTGGCCAGCGGTTCCTTGCAGGAAAAACAGGTTGTCATTGAGTTGCCAAAAGGGAGCAAAGAGAGTTGCCGTTTCTGCAGCGCGCCAAGGAGAGAAACAGAGGGCATCGAAATCGAGATGCAACGGCCAATTTTCATCGCCACACCAGAGCTGATAGGCGCTCAAGCCCCTTGTGGAATAGCACATTTGGGCTTGTAGCGAACAAGATAGAATGAGTAGCAATAGTAATCGCTTGAGCATCAAGGGTCAAATTACCACTCCTCTCAATCGGAAGTCAATTTTGTTGCAGTGGTGAAGAGAACGATTCCATTTTGCCTGCGCACGCTGCGGCCAGATTGTCGGCCATAGGAGTTCATGCGATAGCGGCACGTTTGTTGATTGCCAAGGGGCAGTGAGAAATGGATGTAAAGAGAGGTCTGGTTGCCAAGGCGTTTGGTATTTTCCCATTCTGCTGCAATGAAGGCTTCCCCATCCGCCCAGCAAAAGGGGATGTTGATCTGATATTCGAGTCTTAACCTGGGTCCCTGAAGCAAGGGATGCTCTTCTTGGCCTACAAAGCGGAAATAGCCGGCGTAGCCCCAAAGGGCTCCAGGGCCGATGCAAACGCCTAACCCCCCCTCACTGTCGAATCCCGCTAAAGGGACATCGGTGCGAATCACCCGGTTGGGATGTTTTGCGGGGTTTTCAGGGGACGAGCGGGGCTCAATGGTTTGTGGAACATAGCCGTTGACCCGCACTTCCCACCATCCTCCAAAGAGTTCGGCTCCAAGCCCCCCCTGCCACCAGCTTAACGTAGAATCGGAGTAGGCATAATCGGCAAAGCAGTTCAGCCCCCAGCCGCACCCACAGCCCATCGGGCCTCGCACACCCCCTCCGACGTTTACGGCCCATTGCTCGACAAATCTCCCCGCACTGCCTTGGAGGAAAAAGACAAATAGGCCTGGCTGAAAGAGGGGCAAAAAGAGGGTGGCATTGCCATCACGGCGCCAGTCGTTCCAGAAGAGGCCATTTCCATCGAGGTGGAAGGGGTGGGGAGTATCTGGGCAGGGGAGTTGATAGGCGCCTAGGCCGCTTGTGGAATAACAATGAGGGTGCACCAGTGAGGTCACCGCTAGAAGGAGTGGTAGTAAAAAACGAAACATTATCTTGCCAAAGTAGTGAAGAGAGGGAATTGGCACAAGAACCGATCCGTATCATTCAACGCAAAGGAGTAAGGTCACTAAGACGCAAAGAGATAAGGTCATTCTCTCTTTGCGTCTTGGCGACTTTGCGTTCCGTTCTACTCCCTAACGCGAAGGGAGTTGTCGATCAGGTCCCAAAGCTGGGGCATGCGGGATTGCCACAAACCCACTGGATGGTTTTTCTTGAACCGCAGCCCTTACAAAAGACGAATTCGGAAGTATACCCAAATAACCTGAAGAATTGGTTTTTCGTGCCCGCGCCCGTGCCCTTGCCCCTGCCCGACTATCCTCACAAATCGGGCATGGGCAAGGGCACGGGCGCGGGCACGAAAAACCAACTCTTCATTCAACATGTGTATAATAGGCGAACGTGCGGGTCGCTTTCCAGCAACCTGTTGCTATTCCAACCCCGAGGATGATGGGCGCTGGGCAGTGGGCTTCGGCAAGCTCACTTAATTGATAGGCACACTCACAGCTTGAGTCGGTGGCGTTCAACCTTTTATCTTTAGTCAAGGCAGAGAAAATGGCGAAACCATGTCCGAGTGCCGAAAGAAACTTTGCCAGGGGCGCTATTTTCACCAAGTCGAGTTGCAAGGGGAGAAGACCTCGCTCAGCTAAAATAGGGAGAGGAGTGACAATGCTTGCGGCTAAAGAGGTGGTTGATGAAGCTTGATCAATGGGGCAAGAAGAATCGAAGAGCTCTCCTGTGACAAGGCCGATATAGTCCTTAAAGCAATTCGAGATCTCGATGACGTCTCGGAGAATCGAGACATTTTCGATAAAGCGTTTGAGCCTCTGTGCGTAATGGGGGAGAAGAGAGGAAATGGCGAGAGCTGCAAAATAGGAGGTCCTAGCGCAGCTATCTGTGCCGTCTAAAATTTTGCAGCAGCCGAATTTAGGTTTAAACGGGCAATTTGCACATTTACCCCGATTTGCATAGTTGACATCACAGTTTCCCATGGGGCGGAAGGATAGCTGCTGTTAGGCAAAAAAACAACTACAATTTTTGTGATAGCAAAACGCGTAAGCCGATCGCTCCTGAAGCAATTCCAGCAATACCAAGGGGCGTGCCAGGGAACCAGACCGATGTGGTCGCGAAGCTCAAGTCCCCAAGCGCTTTGTAGATATCAATTTTTGTGAATGGATCCTGATCTTCTCCCACATGTTTCAAGGTGGTCAGGGCATGCAAGCTCACCCAACTCGCATTACATATCTTTTCGATAAGGGGCGCAAAAGCACCAAATTTGAGGGGTGTCCAATCTTGGAAGAACATGAGGGTGGAGCCAATATTGACCACCCACCCATCTGCATAGGTCACTTGCTGTAACAGAGTGGTAGATTTTGCGCTTTCTGGCA
>JAFEGQ010000212.1 GCA_018239785.1 Verrucomicrobiota bacterium | reverse complement strand
AGCGAGATGAGGCCTTTCTTCTCACAGCCTATTCTGCTCCAATGCGCGCAAGCGCAAGAGCAGCCCGAGACTTCTACTTGCTAACCTCATGCTTTCGCTCTCCTCATCAATTTCGAAAGAGGTTCGCTGTACAACACATACTATGAAAAATTTATTGATTTTAAGAGCGCTGTTATAGGTTTTTTGCAGAGTTTGTTCGATCCCCCCTTAGAGGTCGCTAAGAAGCTTAAAGCCCGCATAACAGATAATTTTCAATGGCTCGAGGGAACAGCTAATTAGGAGAGTCGGGCATGGGCATGGGCAAGGGCAAGGGCGCGGGCACGAAAAACCAATTCTTCAGGTTATTTGGGTATAGATTCCATTTCTAATTAATGTCCTTTTTGCTTGTCTTTTTTCTTTTGCTGTTTTAGCGCAAACTGCGCCTCTTTGCGGGTCTGTTTTTCGGCGCTGCTCTGACGTTTTTTTTCGAGTTTTTTCTTTTCCAGCTCTTCTCGCATGTAATCTTGAGCAAAAGTAGACGGTCGTGTGGTTTCTTTTAGCTTCTCCATTTCACGGCGGACTTCTTTTTGAACCCTCTTTGGATTCATCCTCTTGATTTCAAGAGTAAATTCCTTGGGCTCTCCAAAATTTAGATCTTGATAGTGGTTAAGAACGAAGTCATAAATCTCTGGATCGGCGGGTTCGCCCCCGAAAATATGCTTAGCTACAGCATAGCCTTTTTTATCCGTGCGCTCAAAAGTGCCTACCCAATACCGTTGATCAAAAAAGATTGTCGCCTTAATGCTTGCCATAACTGAAAGAATCTGGGTGATAGGATTCGAACCTACGACCTCTTGCACCCCATGCAAGCGCGCTAGCCAAGCTGCGCCACACCCAGAAATGGGAGCTATCTTAAGCTGCAGCCTTGTTGTAGGTCAAGGCTTCTTCGACGAGGTCTATAAAATAGTTGTCGTCTAGAATCGCTTGAGCGGTGTTGACACGCAAGAGATGATGTCTCACACAGGCAGGAGGCAAGTGGAGCCCCGTCCTCACATCAATAGGGTCCACAATCCCGTAAAGCGAATGGGGATCTTTGGGGATATTATCATCAAAGAAGAGGGGCAGATCCTCGCTTAAAGGATCAATAAGTAGAGGTTTGCCATAGCGAGCTTCACGGTCGTGAGTGCTCCAGTAACGAAAATCATCGCGCAAAGCGAAATTGTGATCCGCAAGCAGCTCATATTGGATGTGGAGGGACGAAATCGGTGGTTGTCCATCGAGATGGAGGACATTTTGTCGAAAATATCCTGAATTTTTAAAAAGATGAGGGTAAATGTCTTCAATCTGCTCCCGCGTTTCTTCGAGATCCCACCCAAATGTTCGCAGCGAAAGGGAGTAGGAGATTTGTTCCTCCTCGAGATAGTCCAAGAGCTTGAAAAAGGAGGGAAATATCTTGTTTTCACCCCCGAGTTTCTCCCACATTTCGTGGTAGCGCTCTTCCATTTCTTCGAGATGAGGGTCGCCTGCCGCGCGTAAAAGGTCGAGAAAGTAGTAGCGCTCCTCTTTGGAGAGAGGAGGAGGAGAGGGATAAACATGGTCATAGAGGATCCGATTGAGATAATGGGAAAGATCGGCATCGGTGGCGCTATCCATAGCGATCAGAGTGCCATTGATATCGAACTGCAAGATCAAATGCGCATAGAGAGATTGACAAAACAGGAGAAGAATCAACAGCCTCATAAACCCCTCAGAGAGTGATAAAAGATCGCCATATTTGGGGAGAAAAGATAGAATTTCTCCCATGGTAGCCCTTTTGCATCAGCGGGTCAATTTGGGACAAGAGTGGTCAAAAGTGCTCGAAGAAGAGCTCAAAAAACCCTATATGTATGAGTTGGCAGAGTTTCTCCGAGAAGAAAGACTCCATTACCAGATCTATCCCGCCCCACAGTTGGTCTTCAATGCCTTTTTGCAGACCCCTTTTGACCAGGTCAAAGTGGTGATCATGGGACAAGATCCTTACCACGGACCGGGGCAAGCCCATGGTCTATGCTTTAGCGTTCCCAAAGGGGTTCAAAAACCCCCTTCGCTGCGCAATATCTTCAAAGAGCTCCAAGCAGACTTGAAAGTGCCTGAGCCTTCTCACGGCTGCCTCCAAGAGTGGGCAGAGCAAGGGGTCCTTCTCCTCAATGCGACGCTGACCGTGCGTCAAGGGGCGGCAGCTTCTCATCATGGACATGGGTGGGAACAATTTACCGATGCAGCGGTACGCAGTCTCGTGGAGCAAGATGTGGTGTTTGTCCTTTGGGGGCGATCGGCACAGGAAAAGGTGCAGCACCTCATGTGCGAGGGAAAAAATGCGCGGGCTCGAATTCTCAAAGCTCCTCACCCCTCCCCCCTTTCTGCCCATAATGGCTTCTTAGGATGCCGCCATTTTTCGCAAATTAATGCCCTTTTAGAGCAGATGGGAAAAACTCCTATCGACTGGGGACGTCTCTAAGCGCTATAAGCGAAAGTGTGGATAGCGAAAATGTTAAGCGGCTTTACAAGCGACTTCTCGTGACCCCTGCTGCTCGGGGGACGGTGGGCCGTTTTGATGTCGAATTTCAATACATGCCGACTAAAGGAGAGCTGTTTTGTGCGACAGCGGTCTTCTATGGGGGCAATTATATTCCGCTGAGTGTGCGGCAAGCGGTCCAATCGACCGGCTTATTTGCCGCGAGTGGCAGCTCTGAGGTGCGCCTTTTTATCGATGAGATCGATTATCAGGTGGTTTTAGCCTACCGTTCGGCCTGGGCGGTGGGGGATGCAGAGGCCTTTGAGCGCATTTTGCTCGATTTTCTCGACCTTGCGGAGGAATGGCGCCGCTTGCTCGATGAGTATGGGGATCAAGACCTCATCCGCGTGCCCAAGCCGAAGTAATTAAACGCTTAATTTTGGGCGAGGTGTCTCTACGTGAGAGTATGCTTGGAGTTTTGGTGCAACAACGCCCTCTAAAAACTCCTCCGCCTGCTCAGGCGCTCTCCCAATGAGGCGGTGGGGCTCTAGGATCTCATGAATTTCTTGGTGGTTGAGGTGAAAGATGGGGTCCTCTTCGATGGCTTTTTGCCAGTCTCCTGGCTCGCTGCAAAGGAGGCGTAAGCGCTCGTGAAGCTTTTGGCGATCTCCCCCCTTTTCAACGGCTTTCATCAAGATCGGCTCCATTGCAAGCTGAGGAAGAGCCTTGTGGAGATGATGGGCGACTTTCTCTTCATTGACGGTGAGCCCCGCAGTGACATCGAGCAAGAGATTCAAAATCCCATCTGTCGCCAGCGCCGATTCAGAGAGGTAAAGCCGGCGCGCCGCTGAGTCGTCAAGGGATCTCTCCAGCCACTGGTTTGCATGCGTTTCTTTGGGAGCAGCGGCTAGTGCAATGACGAATCTGGCGAGCGAGCAAATGCGCTCTGCGAGAATGGGGTTTTTCTTGTGTGGCATCGCAGAGGAGCCCACTTGGCCACTTTGGCGCGGCTCTGCCATCTCGGCGGAGGCCATGAGCAGACGCAAGTCGACGGCGCACTTGGAGGCAGAAGCGGCAATCCCTGCGAAAAGGTCGACAATGAGCGTGTCTACCTTGCGGGTATAGGTTTGTCCTGCAATCGGAAAGAGGGCCTGCCATCCCATGAGCTCGGCAACGCGCTCCTCGAGTTTTTTTACTTTTTTCTGATCGCCCCCACAGAGCTGCAGAAATGAGGCTTGGGTGCCAGTGGCCCCCTTGACGCCGAGAAATTGATAAGTGCTGAGCCGATGCTCAAGCTCTTCGAGATCCATGAGCAGATCTTGGATCCACAGACAGGCCCGCTTGCCAATCGTTGTGGGTTGAGCGGGCTGCAAATGGGTGTAGGCGAGGCAAGCGCGGTGTGCAGTGCGTTTTGCAAAGTGGGATAAGTGGCGCAAGATGCCAATGAGTTTGGCTCGCATGAGTTCAAGGGCCTCTTTCAAGATGAGAAGATCGCCATTATCGGTGACGTAGGTAGAAGTGGCCCCTAAATGCAAAATGGGAGCTGCTTGCGGACAAAGATCGGCAAACGCTTGGAGATGGGCCATCACATCATGGCGCATCTTCTCCTCATGCAGGGCAATTTGCTCAAAATCGATGTCGTGCTGATGCGCTTTTAATTCTTCAATTTGAGCCGAAGTGATCGGCAACCCCACCTCAGATTCAGCTTGCGCAAGGGCGATCCACAGGGTGCGCCACGTTGCAGCTCGTTTATAGGGGGAAAAAAGAGCGCTCATTTCAGCGCTCGCATAACGGGTCAACATCAAACCAAAAGTCCCTCGATTTCTGTCAAAAGAGAGCGAATCTCCCTCTTCTGCTCAACATCGATGGAATTTTTTTGCTTGCAGACGATTTGCTGGAGCTTGCGCAAGTGGTTCAGGACCCCTTCGCCAAAATTTTGTTTGCGCAAATCCCCCTCTGGCAGGGGAAACATCTCCCGGATGAGGTCGAGGAGTTGCGCTTTGGTCTGTCCGTTAAAACCTTTAACAATTTCTTCCTTGATAAAAGTGTCCCCTGCACGGCTTGCAAGGGTATAGACCGCTTGTCGAGGCATCGCTTCGAGCTGAGGGCGCAAGGTGAGCGGGATGTGGTGGTAAAATTCAAAGTACTGTAAAAAGTTGTAAGGCGTTTGTCGATTGCCATAAGTCTCGACGAGCCAAGCGCTAAAGGCCCCTTCTTTGTACTGTTTGAGGAGCGTTTGTGCTTTTTTGATCCGCTCTCCATGGAGCAGAGCTGCTTGGTTGCTAATCGCTCGCACTTCACAGGTGATCGCACATAAGGAGCGATGGTCCTCTTCGATTGAGGAAACATCTTCTGGCGCAAATTTGGCCAGCAGGTCAAAGAGGCTCTCCTTGGCCTCACTCGGGAGGTCTGTCAAGGCAAAGACCCCGGCAAAGCCGCTCATCTTCCCCTCTTTTGCCCCTTCTGCTAAGGCAGCCATCTTTGTCGATTTCTCTTTCTTCTGAAATCTCCCCTTGAGGAGAGCATTGACTTTTCCCATGATTTCAACCATTGCAGAGTTTCTCTATGATTTCTCGTGTCAGTGACAAGTAGTCAGCCGCTGCGCGGCTGTTTGGAGCTGTTTGAAAAACAGGGTCTCCATGGATGGCTGCTTCTGAAATGGTGATGTCCCGCCGAATTTTTGTCAGAAGAGTGTGGTTAGGAAAACTCTCCTCGATCACTTCGATAAAGGTGTCGTTGCTTTTGCCTCGGGGATTCCAAAACGAGAGGACAACCCCCAGGACGTTGAGAGGATGGCGCTCTGATAAACTGCCGATGAAGGTGGAAAGGCGCTCCAACCCTTTCACGCTATAAAATTCTGGAGTTGCGCAGATAAGGGCGTATTGAGCGGCGATGAGGGCTGATTCTGTGAGCCAACAAAGAGACGGGGGGGTGTCGATGAGTACATAGTCATAGTCGACCTCTTTGAGCAAGACTTTGAGCCTCTCGTGGGAGTAGCGATCCGCGGCCAGAGAACCAGTGACTTCTACCCTCTCCAGCCAGGTGTCTGCAGGGACCAAATCGAGCCCCTTGATTTTTGTCTGGCGAATCACTTCTTTTAGCGATTTTGCCCCTTGGAGCACAGGAGCTAAACTCTCGTGTTGGTCGGGATCGAAGCCAAGACCTGTTGTCAGGTTCGCTTGGGCATCAAAATCGATGAGGAGGACTTTTTTCCCCGTGAGCTGAGCAAGACCTGCCCCTAAGTGGAGGGTCGTCGAGGTCTTGGCAGTCCCCCCTTTGAAACTATTGATAGCGATGGTTGTAGCGGCCATAGTTCTGGAGTTTAGCTACAAACATAAGCAGAGGTCAAGGAACGCATCATCCGTTCGATGGAGATGTTTTCGATAAAACTTTCAATGCTAATCGTTCCATGAACCACATTGTCGCGCGTCCTTAGAGCAACTGTCCCACTTTCTACCTCTTGATCCCCAACTGTGAGGATATAGTTGACCTGCATCAACTGCGCAGAGCGGATCTTTTTGCTCACCGATTCGTTGGAGTCATCGACTTCCACTTCGAAGTTGCTTAAACGCTGCGCTAACGCATGCGCATAAGGAGCGTGCCGATCGGCGACGGTGATGATGCGCACTTGGCGAGGGCTGAGCCAGAGGGGGAACTTGCCGGCAAAGTGCTCGATGAGTTGCCCTAAGAAACGCTCCAAAGAGCCACACAAAGCGCGATGGATCATGATGGGGCGTTGGCGCGAGCCATCTTCTTCTGTATATTCGAGATCGAAACGCTCAGGAAGAGCCATGTCGAGCTGAATCGTCCCACATTGCCATGAACGGCCCAGGGCATCTTCGAGGTGGATGTCGATTTTTGGCCCATAAAAGGCCCCATCCCCTTCGTTGATTTTAAACGCGCGCTGTGAGCTCTCTAGCGCCTCTTTGAGCGCTTTTGTGGCAAAATCCCACGCCTCATCGGAACCAATGGTTTTCCCCTCAGGGCGCGTCGAGAGCTCGACGCGGTAGCTGAGCCCAAAGGCGGTGTAGAGCTCATCGCAAAGGGAGAGCAACGAGGAGATCTCCCCTTGGAGTTGGCTAGGGCGCATAAAAATATGGGCATCATCTTGGTGAAATCCGCGCACGCGGAAGAGGCCAGAAAGGGCGCCATGCGCTTCATAGCGATGCACATGGCCAAATTCTGCCACGCGCATCGGTAATTGTCGGTAGCTATGGGACCCCTCTTTGTAGTAGAGCATGCAGCCAGGGCAGTTCATCGGCTTGATCGCATAGACTCGCTCTTCGATCTGACTTGTGTACATGTTGTCGCGGTAATTGGCCCAGTGGCCCGAGCGCTCCCAGAGTTCTCTGGTCATCATCACAGGGGTTTTGATCTCGACATAGCCGCGGACCCGATGCAAAGAGCGCATGTATTCGATCAGCTGATTCCAAATGTAGAGCCCTTTGGGGTGGATAAAGGGCATCCCAGGGGCCTCTTCTTTGATCGAATAGAGGTCTAAAGCGGGGCCAAGGATTTTGTGATCCCGTTTCTTCGCCTCTTCGACTTGATGCACATAGGCATCGAGCTGCTCTTTTGTGGGGAAGGTGATTCCGTAGATCCGGGTGAGCATTTCCCGTTTGGCATCGCCGCGCCAATAGGCTCCAGAAGTTTTGAGCAATTTGAGGGCTTTGATTTTTCCGAGCGATGAGAGGTGAGGGCCGCGGCAAAGGTCAAAAAACTCCCCCTGTTGGTAGGCGGTCAAACGCTCTTGCTTGGGGATTTCTTGGATTAGCTCAGATTTGTAGGGATTTTCTCCGAAGTGAGAGAGCGCCTCTTCTCGACTTTTGAGTTCACACCGCTTGGGTCTTGGGTTTTCTTTGACGATTTTTTTCATCTCTTTTTCGATGGCGTCAAAGTCCTCTTCCGAAACAGTCAGATTGGCGAAGTCATAGTAGAAGCCGTTTTGAATCGGGGGGCCGATGGTGAGTTTGGCCTCTGGCCAAAGGCGCAAAACAGCTTGAGCGAGAAGATGGGCAGAGGTGTGCCAAAAGATTTCTCTCCCTTTGGGATCGTTAAACGACCAAAAGACAACCGCATCTCCATCGGACAAAGGGGTGCTGAGGTCCCGATCTGTGCCATTAATGGAAGCTCCTAAAGCTTGATCGGGCGCTGTCAGTTTGAGGTGGTGCGCAAGATCAAATGCAGAAGCTCCCTCTTCGAGATCGATTTTTTTTCCGTCTACGCTTACTTTTATCATAAATTTCCCCTTGGGAGAGGTAATTTTAACCGCTCTCGACTATTTTTCCAAATATGGATCTGAAGTTGCCGCAAAAGATGGACGAGGGGAGAGAGATTATCCCTCTGATTGAAGACTCCCTACTTGCTCTCTCTGAAAGCTGCGATCTCTCGGGTTTGCACGAGGGCAGTAGTGTCAGAGCCTGTCTGAAGGCGCGCTTATTAGCGGTTTCTTTGATCAATGACAAGGGAGAGCTGATCGATGCAGCCCTCCAAGAAGCGGTATTAGCTTTGAAAGGGCATCTTTATAGCTTGGCCCCTTCTCAACAAAGTGATGCCGAAAAAAGCAACCACATGTTGCATATTTTAGGGCAGTTGGCGACCGATCGGGAGTTAAAACGCAAATTTTATTCCATTGACGAACCTCTCGACAATTTGGTCGCCGACCGGCTCATTCGGGAGACGCTTCATTTAGAACCTAAGAATAAGGTCGATGTTGCAGCGACTCGGCGGGCGGTTCTCGCCGCTCTGTTGACCCCTTTGCGCCAAAATGTGGGCTCCTGTTTTGCGACTGCTCCTGCGATTTTAGTGCAGAGGGAGCAGCCCGCGCTCATGCTCGATGATCTTCGGGAATTGATCAGCACGGGGCGCTTAAGTCGCATCGTGCTTGGTGTCGAACATTCGGTCCCTCTCTGTCCCAGTTGGGGAGCAGGGGATCTGTTGCGCCCCATATCTCCTGCAGCCGATCTGGAGGCTTTAAGTGAGAGTCCGGGCCTCCGTTTTGCTCTTGAGCAAGAAAACATTGTCCCCCTCTTAAAGAAAGTGTTCTCTTCGTTGACAGAAACAACGACTCCCCGAGCGATTTTGCGCGCTTTGATCGACAACGAGCGGGAGTTGGAACGGGCGGAGGCCAGATTTAAAGGGTTGACAGACAACGCTCTTTTGAAGGCGTGGGAATTTACTCTTGCGTCGTTTTGTGAATTAAAAACGAGCTTTTCTCGTTGGAATCTCTACGTCAGCTTAGGGCTTCACCCTGATGAAAAGGAGGGGATTGGATCGGTCATCAAGCGCGAGGTGGAGGAGAGGCTGCAGCTGGCCAATTTAGAGGTGCAAGAGGCTCAAGAGCGCTATGAAATGATGTGGCAAGTGGTTCAAGGGGTACAGGGGCGTTTGCGGCGCGCTCCAGAGGAAGAGGCGAAGTGGTTAAAAGCCGATTACGCGCGCAAAGTGGCTGAGATGGAGGATTACCTCGATCAAAGGGATGAGGCCTATGATCGGGCTCAAAAACTCGCGGGGATGGTGGGGGTGCTCGTCGAGCGCTACAGCACTTTGTTCCCTGAGTATTTCCAAGAGGTTTATGACCCTGAAATGCACGACGTGGGGCTCAATCCCTATGACGATAGCCCTGCGGGCTTTCGTCTCCTCTATAAGCATGGCAGGCGCAATCCTTCCGTGTGGACATTGATTTACACTCCTGATGAATTTGTCACGGCTTTGGTGGATTTTTTTATCTCCACAGAAACGGGGGTTGGTCAACTGAAGCAGATCGAAGGGCTTACAACGGAACTATCGAACATCGTTGGTGCGATCATCCGACAACTCCGCTCGCTTTCTTTTTTAGAAAGTGCGTTTGATAGAATGGCGCATCGCTATGAAAAAAAACGAATTGTCAAGCCGCTTGACAATTTGGAAAAAATTCAAGCTAAGCCTTGGGCTTATGTCTCAGGGGGAACGATGGCAGAGCTTGTCGCTACCTATTGGCAGCGCGATGTCTTGCCGACAATTCGGGAGAGAAAAATTGAAAACCCGTTTGATCTCTTCGTTTTCTTGTTAGACACCTTGAAAGAATTGCCGCCGCAAAAAACCGATCTCTTTTTACAGTCTCCAGAGCGGGGAATGCTCATGCAATCGCCGACCCACGCCTTTGTGTTGCGCCCCGGCTGCCTTCCTTTTAGGGAGGGGTGGTTAGATAAAGGGCATAGTCCGACGTGGATACGGGATCAGATCCTTCTCCCTCAAGAGACCTTTGCCGCTCAAATCCAATTGACGCCAGAGGAGATGGAGGAGCTCATCAGTCGCATTGCAAGAAGGCTCCCCCCCTCTCTCCGCGCCACCTTTGTCCACCAGTTAGGGTCTCTCCCTTATTCGCGCTACCGTTTGCGCGATTTTCGGGATTGGTTGAACCGCGCTCTTGAGCACCGCTCTCTTAAACATTTAACGCACTCTCTATTTTTTGATGAAGTTGTCGATCATCTTCTCTATACCACTCTCCCCTTGCTTTCTGGGCGGCAAGTCGAGGGGGTTATAAAAAAACTGCTGCAACAACTCTTCCCAGCGGCCCCGTTTGCCTTAGAAAAACTCCCTCTCTTTTCTCGCTATGTGGGCAGTCGAGAGCTTTTTGATGCTTGCCTGGCCCTCATCGTCAAGAGGCGAGGTGTTGCTACCTATCAAGAAGATCTTCCCGGACAGTTGCGGGCGTTGATGGAGCAGGAGGGGCATGCGTTTAGGCGGCCTGTTTTATTTGCCGACACCAACTGGGTTCGTGAGTTTTTCGGCTTTTTAGTGAACCCATCTAATGGGAACCTCGAACTTTGGCGGACCGATCGCCTCGGGTGGGAGGGAGCGCCAATGAGCCGCTGGAGCTCGCTGTTACATCGGCGAGAAAAGTGGGGTGTCTATACCCACACTCACGAATATCTTCGATAGGTAATTTATCAAAGTATCGTTCTATGAGTTTCACGCTCTTGCCAACAAATCGCTCTTGAGGTGTAATCAGCCCCCTCACCCTCTCCCAGGCAAGGAATTAAGCGATGGTTTGGTTCAAGCGAGGCGCTTTCGCCTTATTCTGCGTTTCTTTTGCGACTCTTGCAGCCCAAGAGCTGATCTTGGTCGACCCCGAGCTATTCTCGCGAGATGCTGACGAGCGCCGTTTGTTGGAACCTTTTTTGCAAGAGCAAAGGGACAAGACGCTTGGCGATAAGCCACTTTTGCGCCTTTCTGGAGATATACGCATCCGCTACCGCTGGCGTTCAGAGTCCATCAACGGGAAAGAGATCACTGTCGGGTGCCGCCCCAATAACCATCCTGGGTTGAACTTCTCTCCTAATCGCGATCGCCTCAATTTTAATTTTCTTGTCGACTATGCGACCGATTGCACCTGGGCGTCGATTCAATTGAGTCATGATAACGACATGGGGACCGTAAGCGGGACAGCGCGCAATATCGACCTCGAGCGGTGCCTCATTGGCTATACACTTTATGAGTGTGGAGACACGAGTTGGTGGATTGAGGCGGGGCGCGATAGGCTCGCGTTTAAATTTGATTCAGAAGTCCAGTATGGCTCTCGGATGGATGGGATCTATTTCCACTACAATACAGATATTTGTTGGGCCGATTTTATCGCGAAAGGGGCTGCTTTTGTGATTGACTACCGCTGCCGCGAGTATGCTTACATTGGCGGCGTCGAGCTCGAAGATATCAATTGCCGCGGCTACTACGCTAAATATTATTACATCGATTGGGGGCGTCACCGCAGTGAGGACAGATTTGCGAGAATTGTCGACTTAACGACGGGATTGGATAAGCCTCCTCTTCGCATTCGCCCTTTCCGCATCTCCCAAATTCTCATCGGGCGCAAAATCCCTTGCTGGGGCTATTGCTCTAAAGATCTCCACCTTTATGCTGCATTTCTCTACAACCATGCAGCTCACAGGTTGCCAATCACCGCTAACCGTAAAGCGAATATCGGTTTTTATACTGGCTTCCAATACGGTAAAATCGCTAAGGCGTGCGATTGGGCGGTGCGTTTAGAAATGGACTATGTTCAAGCGCAGGCAATTTTGGAGAGCGATAGCAACGGGATTGGGCGGGGCAATGCTGCCGGATCCTCTATCTTTGAGGCGCTGGCTCCTGCCACTGCGCGGGGCAATACCAACTATTGGGGTCCTTCGATGTTAGCCGGTTATGCGGTGACAGATGAATTCACGATCCGGCTCACCTTTGTCGCTTCTCGTGCGATCGACACCGACATTGGGGGTCGTGTGATCTTCAAAGAGTTCCAAATCCAAGGCATTTACGCGTTTTAATTTGAATCCAAGGGCGCAAATTGAATTCCTTAACCTCGACTTTGTACAACATTGTGACCGACGTCGCTTCGCGCCGTGCCACAATGTTGCAAAAATATAAATTAGTTTATCTGTAAATTCCCAAGATCAAGCCGCCTGTAGGACCCTCCTGATGATC
>JAFEGQ010000211.1 GCA_018239785.1 Verrucomicrobiota bacterium | reverse complement strand
TGCAGCCCCTCATCTCACAATTATAGAGGCGATACCAGTAGGGCGGCGCATAATTAGAGCTGATCTGATGGTCCTGTTCCGTTGCTCCAAGAGAGAGCGCTGAGCTCATAAGGAACAAGAAAATTAAGAAGCTGCGCATGGCCCTCTCCATCAACTCTTTGGAGAGCAAGCCTAACAACCAGGAATTTTGTTTTCTATTTAAATCGGAGCGGCATCCGAGGCTGAGGGAGCAGGGCAAGGCCGTCGGGGAGCGGTCCTTTTTGAGAATAAGGGTAAGCGAGACCTGCGATCATGGCGGCATTATCGAGAAGGAGGTCTCGGCTAGGCCAGAGGACCGGGACAGAGGCCCCCTGAAAGAGCTCTCGCAACCGCTGATTTTGAGTGACCCCCCCACCAAGTAAAATGGAGTGGCACTCAAATTCTTTGGCCGCTAATTGCGCCTTGCGAAAGATATCGCCTAAAGCTGCTTCTTGAAACGCGGCGGCTAAATCGGCTCTCGCTTGAGCATTGAGCAGGAGGGGGTCGTTTCTGGATGCACTTTGCCCTTTGGCGGCGTAAAGGACGTTGGTTTTGATCCCTGAGAAAGAAAAATCAAAAGGGCGCCCTTTCACTTGGCCCGCTTTCAGAGAAATGCGATTGGGATCTCCCTGTTTTGCCAATTTTTCCACCTCAGGGCCCCCTGGATAAGGGAGGCCTAAAAGGGCAGCCACTTTGTCAAAGGCTTCACCCGCTGCATCGTCAACAGTTGCACCAATGAGCTGGTAAGTCCCGACGGCATTGATTTTGACGAGCGCTGTATGCCCCCCTGAGACCACCACTCCAAGAGCGGGATAGCGGACCTCCTCAGGATGGGTCATGATGGCAGCATAGAGATGAGCTTCTACATGGTTAATGCCGATGAGGGGTTTTTTCCATCCCAGAGCGAGACCTTTTGCGAAGTTCAGGCCGACTAAGAGCGCGCCAAGGAGGCCAGGTCCTTGAGCGACGGCCACAGCATCGACGCTTCGCCCTTGGAGGGCTGCATCGACGACAGGCTCAATAAGCTCAAGATGGCGCCTCGCAGCAATCTCGGGGACAACGCCCCCAAAAGGGCGATGGAGATCCATTTGGGAACTGACAACATTCGAGTGGATGAGGATGCCATCTTCGACAACAGCTGCCGCTGTTTCATCGCATGTCGACTCAATACCCAAGATCAACATCGGTGATCCATAGAGCGTCTTCAATTTTCTGAATGGGCAAATTTGCTTCCACGTCGAAGAGGGCCTTGGTGAGAATCCCTTTTTTTGAGGCTCCTAACACGTAAATCACCACTTGGCGAGACGCGTTGATGCAAGGGTAGGTGAAGCTCATGCGGAGGGTCTTTTTTTCTGGCACTTCATTGGCAATGACGAGGCGGTCATAGACATCCAACCCCTCTGTCCCAGGAAATAAAGAGGCAGTATGCCCATCTTCTCCCATGCCGAGGATGGTTAAATCGAGCACCCCTCCTACTTTTTCCTTTAGCAGATGTTCATAGGCGGCCGCATGCACTTCAATATCGCTTTCGGCTTCCATGCGGAAGATATTGGACGCTTTGAGCGGCAATGTTGCAAGACCTGACCGCATACCCATGCCATAATTGCTCTCCTCATGATCGGGAGGAACACTGCGCTCATCACCCCAAAATAGAAGGACAGATCCCCAGTCGATTCGCTTGGCTAAAAGAGGGTCTGAAAGTTTATGGAAAAGCGCTTTGGGAGTGGATCCCCCCGATAGAGCGACAGCAAAGCGGCCTCGCTCTTGGAGGGCTTTTGCCGCTGTTTCAATAAAGTGAGCCGCAGCAAAAGCAATAGCTGCCTCTTTATTGGGCAGTTGCACCACTTCCCAACGGTCATTTGGATGGAAGATTTTTACCATGTGAGTTTATAAAAAAGTTCAGTGGTTCTTAAAAAATGGGACGAAGAGCCCTCTTTAAACATTTCTCGCATCAATGCGCGGCTCCTGCCCGTTCTTCCTGTAAAACAGGTGTAGGGGAGGTCGCATTTTTGAGGATCAAAACGGTGCACTGTTGCAAATTTTGAGTCCTCTCCCATAGCTAGGTGATAACCATAACCTTGATCGCTTAAGATCTCCACTTCTAAAATGGTGCCAAAAGAAAGAGAGGGCTTTTGTGCGACTTCAATCGTTGCACTGCCCTCTTTAAAGCTCATAAATGCTCCCTCTTGCTCCCGTTGGAAGGAGAGGATTTCCCACTCCATCATGGCCGCTAGCCAACAGAGAAGATATAAAGCAGGGAGGCTTGGGTCTCTATTAAATTCTGTAGACTTCGTTGAGCAGATCATTTTTACCGATTTCAGATGGCCGAGTTGTTCGAGTTGCTCAGGAGAATCAAACAAAGCAGCAATAGCTCTTCGCCACCCTTCGATCAAGGTCCAATTGAGATCAGAGATAAATCCTTGATACCGTTTCCTTAAGTCTTTTAAATTCTGCGTATATTGTGGGAGGGCTGCGATCGTGTCGGGATCAAATATAACTTTCGAAATCCAATGTTCGAGGTCTTCGTAGAGATTCTTTGCCCCAGTGGCATCTCCTAACCAAAGAAGATATACGGGAAGATCTGGCAAGAAATGGGGGAGGATAATAAAGGGGATCTTTTTTCGCTGGGAAGGGGAGAATTCCAACTGAATTTGATCGCAGGTCACTGGAATAGGGTCTGAAGAGATCTCAGCAAGAGTGACTTGCGTGCGAAGGAGATCTTCTGTTGCTTGCGGATCTTCAATGAGAAAGATCACCCGAGAGGGATGTTTTTTTAAAATTCCCTGCGTGATCCGATGCACATAGTCGACATGTTGCCGATCAGGGAGATGGACAATCAAATTGAAGAGGGCAGCTTTAATTTTATCGGGACTTGCGAGCGATTCCCAAATCGTTGCAAGTTGAGATTCAATTTTTGATACATCGACTTCTCGTTGCACGAATACCATTGCAATTCCCTCAGATAAAGCGCCAGGTGCGGCCAGACGTAAGGATTAAATCATTAGAGCTTTCTGGTCCCCATGTCCCACTTGCAAAATTGGGAAAGGAGGGAGGAGGGGGGGCAGCCCACTGTTCCAGCACAGGCGTAAAAAGGCGCCAAGAGGCGAGCACTTCATCATTGCGAGCAAAAAGAGTGGTGTCATTGGCGATGCAATCGCAAATGAGCCGCTCATACGCTTCAGGGGGGGCAGATCCAAAATAGGAACTATAGCGAAAATCCATCTTCACAGGTTTGAATACGGGGCCTGTCAATCCAGGCACTTTACAGTTCATCGTCAGAGAGATCCCATCGTCTGGTTGAATGCGGATGACGAGAACATTAGGGCGGTTCATCTCTTTGCTTTGGCGAAAAAGGATGCCAGGAACATCTCGAAAGGTGATGGCAATTTCGGTGCCCCTTTTTGGCATCCGTTTGCCAGCTCTTAGGAAAAAGGGCACTCCTGCCCAACGCCAGTTGTCGATATAGAGTTGCAAAGCGACAAACGATTCAACGCAAGAGGTGGGACTGACATGCTCTTCTTCTCGGTACCCCTTGACCGGTTCGCCGTCGATATACCCAGGTCCATACTGGCCTCGAACGACTTGAGATAGGTCGAGTGGGCGAATTGATTCTAGAACTTTCACCTTTTCGTCGCGCACGGCATCAGCGCGTAAGGAGACAGGGGGCTCCATTGCCACTAAGGAGAGGAGCTGCATCATATGATTTTGGATGATGTCGCGCAGCATGCCTTGCTCTTCCCAAAGAGCTCCACGCGTGCCAATGCCCTGCTCTTCTGCTACGGTGATTTGTACATGATCGACATACTTGCGATTCCAAATGGGGTCAAAGATGGCATTAGCAAATCGAAAGACGAGGATGTTTTGCACCGTCTCTTTCCCTAGATAGTGGTCGATCCGGTAGATTTGTTTTTCCGATAGATGTTTGCAGATATCTTCTTGAAGTTGCTCAGCAGAAGCGAGATCCCTTCCAAACGGCTTTTCGATGATAACGCGAGACCAGGGGCCTTGAGGGTCGCTTTCATCATAGATAAGACCATTGTTTTTGAGTTTCTCAATGATCATGGGAAAGTATTTTGGTTGCACAGCGAGGTAGAAGACCCGATTTCCTTTTGTCCCACACTCTCCATCCAGCGTTTTGAGAAATGTCGCTAACCGCTGATACCCTTCATCTTCATTGAATTCACTCCGATGGTAATAGAGTTGATGAGCAAAGTGATCCCACACCTCTTTCTGGATAGGCTGGGTGCGGGAGAATTTTTCGATGCCGTCTTGCATGTCTTGTCGAAAGACATCATGTGATTTTTCTCTCCTTGCAAACCCAACGCAGGCGAATTGGGACGGCAGTTGTCCATCGCGCGAGAGGTTATAAAGCGCAGGGACGAGCTTGCGGTGTGTTAAATCGCCTGTAGCTCCAAAGATCACCATAACGCAAGGGTCTAGGATTTTTTGCATAAGCCCAGGCTCTTGGAGGGGGTTCTCAAATGTCATATCGAAAACTTAACGGGTGAGTTAAGAAAAGTCAATAGGAGAAAGTGGAGCTCGGGAAAAAATCGCTTTGCCATAATTTGGAAAAAGGTGTAGCAAGGAAGTGTGAAGCAAATAACAAAGACAAGTAAGTCCCATTTTAGAGTTGTGTGGCAGGGCCTCGACATGACCGAGGTCTTTCAACCAGAACTTTATCATGAGATCATGCAGCGGCCGACGCTGTGTACGGCCCTTTTCCGTCTAGCTAGACGGGTGGGCGCAGGGGTTCCTTTAGAGCGGATGATTTTCCCCGTGGGAGAAGGTCTGGCAGAGGCGGTCACGATCTCGGGGCGGCATTTGCCTTTGATGGCTCCGGAAAAAGAGCTCATGCCCATTCGAGAGGTGATGAAAGATTTGCGCTTAAGCCCTCAGTTCTTAGCGGAGGCCTCTTTGGAATTTTCGTTAGAGGGGACTTTGTCCCGTTTGCCGAGAGTCCAAATAGGATTGGAGGATAATAACCGCAGCGCACGCATCGATCAATTTCGAGCGCTTCTTTCGGGACAGCCCTCCTTCTCGCATCGCCCGTTCAGCCTGTGTCGATGTCAAACGCTCGTCCCAGAGGATCAGTCGGGCCTCAGTGCGCCCTTCAAGCTGTTTCGCAAAGTGCTTCACTTCGTCGGCTTGTAGGCCCGATTGACCACTCAAGCGCAAGGGCAATCCGATAACGATCTCTTCGAGGTCGTATTCTTTGAATTTTTCAACTAATTGAGCCACTGTTCCAGCGAGTTGCACCTTAGCTTCTAGAGTGGCAAGCGGGGAGGCGAGGATTTTTTGCTCGTCTGACAGAGCGAGGCCAATCCGTTTTTTGCCAAAATCGATGCTGAGAATGCGACTCATTATTTTTTTTGATACTCCACCATTGCTTTGACAAAACTGGCAAAGAGGGGATGGGGCGCTGTGGGTTTGGATTGAAATTCGGGGTGGTACTGCACTCCGATCATCCAAGGATGCCCAGCCACTTCAGCAATTTCAACTAAAGACCGCTCTGCGCAGATCCCAGAGAGGAGGAGTCCTGCCTCTTCCAGTTGTGCTTTGTAGCGGTTGTTGAATTCGTAGCGGTGCCGATGCCGTTCTGAAATCTCTTCGGAGTCATAAATTTTTGCAGCTTTTGAGCCGGATGTCAGGCGACAAGGATAGGCTCCTAGGCGCATTGTCCCCCCGAGGTTTTCAATCCCCTCTTGTTCGGAGATCAAGCAGATCACCGGATCGGGGGTTCCAGGATCCACTTCGGTGCTGTTGGCCTCGGGCAAAGAGGCGACATTCCGAGCATATTCGGTGACAAGGGCTTGCATGCCGAGGCAAATGCCAAAGTAGGGGATATTGTTCACGCGACAGTACTTAGCCGCTGCAATTTTTCCCATCCACCCCCGCTCTCCAAAACCTCCGGGAATTAAATAGCCATCACACCCTTGGATGTTTTCCTCGATAGAGCCCCCTTCCATCAAGCGGTCGGCTTCAAATTGCCTAATCTCCACTTTGTATCCATTGGCAATCCCACCGTGATGGATCGCTTCAATGACCGACTTATAAGCGTCTTGATGCTTCACATATTTGCCAATGAGCCCCATTGTCACAGTCCCTTTAGGCTGAGCGATCTGTTTACAGATCGTTTCCCATTCGTGAAGAGAAGTCTTTTGCTTAGGCTTCAAATCTAGCTTTTCGAGAATCAGAGTGTCAATTCCTTGAGCTTGGAAATGGAGGGGCAATTCATAGATGGTTTGTTGCACATCGACTGCTTCGATGACCCCGTTTTTGGGCACGCTACAAAAGAGGCTGATCTTATCTTTAAGATCTTGTGCGAGAGACTGTTCACAGCGGCATATGATGATGTCGGGAATGATCCCAATTGCGCGCAAGCCCTGCACAGAATGTTGCGTCGGTTTGGTCTTGACCTCTCCAGCTGCTCGAATGAGAGGAATGTAGGTGAGATGGATGTTGAGGCAAGCGTTTGGTCTTTCTTGGCGAAATTGTCGAATTGCCTCCAAAATCGCAAGAGATTCAATATCTCCTACGGTGCCCCCCACTTCGACGAGAACAATATCGGTCCCTTCGACTTGTTTTGCACAAGCGAGGATGCGCCGCTTGATCTCATCGGTGATATGGGGGATCACTTGGACAGTTTGGCCTAAGTAATCTCCTTTGCGCTCCCTAGAGATCACCGCATTGTAGATTTGACCAGAGGTGGCATTGGAAGCGCGCGAGAGGGGGGAGTTGGTGTAGCGAAAGTAGTGGCCTAAATCGAGATCCGTTTCTGCCCCATCGTCTGTCACATATACTTCCCCATGTTGAAAGGGGTTCATCGTCCCAGGATCGACGTTGAGGTAGGGGTCGATTTTGAGCATGGAGACTTTGAGGTTGTGTTTTTCGAGCAGTAGGCCAATGGATGCCGAAGCAAGTCCTTTACCAAGAGAAGAGCAGACTCCTCCAGTTACGAATAGATATTTTGTCGACATTTGTACCGCTCCACTTTTTGAATATCTTCAGGTCGATCGACGCTAGGTCCAGCTTCCCCTACGATGGCCATGGCGATGTGATAGCCATGCTCTAGGGCTTTGAGTTGTTCGAGATCTTCTCGCTCTTGTCCAGGTGTCGTGGGTAGGGTAGGGTAGGTGAGGAGGAAAGAGCGGCGATAGCAATAGATGCCTAAGTGTTTGTAGGGACCGTCTGCAAGGGGAAGTCGAGAAAACGCAGTGGCTCGCCCTTTGTCGTCGATCCAACACTTGACCGTATGGGGATTATTGAGGTCTTTAGGGTCTAGAAGGGTCGCACCAGAGCTCATGACGGCTCCCTCATCCTCTTGCAGGGCTTGGACGACAGCGTCGACGCCTTTGGGACATACACAAGGCCAATCTCCTTGAATGTTGACGATGATGCTTGCTTGTTGTCCTAAGGGGTGGGAGAGGACCGCCTCTGCTAAGCGATCAGTGCCAGTAGCACAGTTTGAAGAGGTCATCACCACCTCTCCCCCAAAGGAGCGAACGTGCTCAAAAATGCGCAGGTCATCGGTCGCAACGACCACAGCTTCAAGATCTGCCGTTTTTGCCGCTTCATAGGTAGATTGAATCAGGGTCTTGTCGAAGATTTTAGCGAGAGGTTTACCTGGGAAACGGGAACTGCCCCATCGGGCTGGAATGAAGCCAATCGCACCTTGTTTCATGGACAACGATGTTAGAGTAAAGTCCTTATAACTGCAAGTTTAGTGAGGGGATAAGGCATTTTTTGTTGAAAGACGGGGAGAGCACATCAATCTTTTGCATAATTTAGAAATTAAAATACGTTGCAGCAAATAAAATGAGATTGCTGTTTATGATTAAATTTTTTGTAATTTCCAAGACTATTTAAAGTGTACTTACTTTTAAAAAATGCTTCTTCTCTAATAAAAAAACTTCTCCCTGAAGAGCTATCTTAGACTGCAAAAAACTGCTGAATTTTTTTAAACACTTTCCAGTGCGCAAGTCCCATGCCATAACATTTTTATCAGCATTTTTTTCTTTGCTACTTACGTCTCTTACATAACGCATGCCTCCATTTTCCAGGGCAAAGAGACTCATTTTGGCATCAATGTTTGAAAAAATATGATGAAAATTCACGCTAATAATAATATTATTTTTTTATCATGACTTGTTCAACGGTTGTTTCATGTCCCTGAAGGGAAAAGAGCTCGCTCTCACTTACACGATCCCAGACTCTCACTGTTTTATCTACCCCTCCGACGACAATTAAATTATTTTGAAAACTAATGCACTGAATCGATCCAGTATGCGATGTCAATGATTCCTTGCGCTTGCCGGACATGCGATTCCATATTTTAATCATGCCATTACTATTGCCGCTAATCACTTCTTCATCGTTAAGAGCAACGCAATTCACGGGTGAATCGTCAGTTAATTCTAATTGAGGGCAAAGCAACCGTTTGTCTGTAAATTCGCTCTTCTTCCCTAACTCCCTCACAATTATTCGTCGTTCATCCCTTGATTCAGCAAGGGCGTCATATCTAAATACTTCTTCACTGTGACCCATTC
>JAFEGQ010000210.1 GCA_018239785.1 Verrucomicrobiota bacterium | reverse complement strand
GAGGCCTTTCTTCTCATAGCCTATTCTGCTCCAATGCGCGCAAGCGCAAGAGCAGCCCGAGACTTCTACTTGCTAACCTCATGCTTTCGCTCTCCTCATCAATTTCGAAAGAGGTCTAATGTGAGGGAGAAAAACCCAAAACTCAGGTTAACTAAGAAATGAGCCGGATCATGGGAAGTTCTGGATCTGGAACAGAAGCCCTCTTGGGAGAAGAGGGGAGCAGGTGGAGCTCAGGCTCTGGCACCGCTTCTTCGCCATGTGCCATCAAAAGAGCGGTGGCGAGCGAGGCAATTTGTGGATTGCGGACTTTTAGCAGGGATTTAGCCATTTTTAGCCCCTCTTGCTTCTTCCCTAATCCTAAAAAAACTTTAGCAAGATTCAACCGTGTGGGCAGATGGCGTGGATTGGCCCGGTGAGCTAATACCAACTCTTCAAGTGCCTTCTCATGCTTGCCAGTTTGCAAATAGAGAGCGCCTATGGCTTGGCGGTGATAGAGCGTCGCCTCATCGAGCAATAACAGAGCTTCAAAGAGCGCAATGGCTCTTTCGTACTTCCCTTGAGTTTGATAAGTGTAGGCAAGGAGACGCATATCTTGGAGTTGCGCGTCATTCAGCTGGAGCTCTTGCTTCCAATCTATACCTAAATAACCCACAGAATTGGTTTTGGAGCTGCGTGAAAGTTCCCGCGATTCGATGATCTCATCCTGCTCAATATTAGTAATATTGGGCTGGTTGAGATCGTCGGATCCCGGGGCTTTGACGCGTTCCAAATCCCAATTCTGTGGGTTACTTGGGTATGTCATGCTGCTGCCAGCCCTGCCATAGTGGCATAAACAAGGCTGCGCAACCTCCGATCTTCTGAAACCATGTCAAGGGCATAGAGGAGCTTGCTCCCCTGTTCTAAAGCCTGTTGTGACCCTTTGAAACCCATCAAAGCGCGCACCCGCTCTTTTAAAGCTTCAATCTCATGATCGGAGCCCATATTAGGGGAGCCTAAGCCACGAAAGAGGCGTTGCTCATCCCAACCTTCGAGCCTAGGGAAATGGGCGATGCATGTTTTGATAAAGGTCCCAAAGAGGAGTTCGATAAGAGGAATGACCCTCTGCACATTGCAAACTCGAACGCTGTAGGAGAGACGGGTCTCAAGGGAACCGTCCACCGTGTGCATCCCTAGATTGACCTGCTCTTCAAAAATCCGACGCGTCGCTGCATAGGCCTCACTTGCCCCAGCAGGAATTGTATAGACTGTATAGCCTGCTCTTTGTGTTGTCATCGCAACCCCCTACTCCGAATAAGGGGATCATTGTCGTTTTCCATTTGTTTCTGCGCAAGAGCAACTATAAAAATAATAGAATATTAAACGGAGTATTAAGATCCAGATTTTAGAATGAAACGCAAAGGCGCGAAGACGTATTAAATTTTTTTAATCTCACTCTCTCTTTGCGTCTTCGCGCTTCTGCGCCTTTGCGTTGAATCCTAATCTTAAGGACGGATTTGTCCAGAACCCCGCGCAATCCACTTGTAGCTCGTCAGCTCCCTTAACCCCATCGGGCCTCTAGCATGAAGCTTTTGGGTGCTAATGCCAATCTCAGCACCCAGGCCAAATTGCGCCCCATCGGTGAAAGCGGTCGAAGTATTTGCATAGACAACGGCTGCATCGACTTCTTTTAAAAAACAATCAACGACTGCTTGATCGCTTGATAAAATCGCTTCGCTATGTTTTGAACTATGCTTGGCAATATGCGCGAGAGCTTCTTCTAACGAAGCAACCGTCTTGACGGCCATCTTGAGCGCAAGAAACTCGGTCCCATAAGAATCGGCAGTCGCATGCTGCAAATAGGGATAGCCTTGCAAAGCCTGATAAGCAGGCGGGTCTGCAAAGATCTCGACGCCTCTTTCTCCCATGGGCTGAAGAAGGGTCAGGAGGTGGGGCAGTTGCTTGTGATGGAGAATCAACGTATCGAGCGCATTGCAGACAGAGACTCTACGGGTTTTGGCATTGAGAAGGACGTTTTGAGCCATTGCGAGATCTGCTTTTTGATCTAGATAAGTATGGACAATCCCGGCCCCTGTCTCAATGATGGGAATGCGCGCGTGGGTTCGGACAAACTCAATCAGCTCTTTAGACCCTCTTGGGATAAGGACATCGAGCGATCGATCATTCATCAAAGCGTGCGCAGCCTCACGCGTTGGGGCCAAAAGCTGCAAAAAAGAGGGAGGGATCTGATGCTCCTTCAGCACTTCGTGAATGAGAGCCACACCCGCCTCGTTAGAGGCTTCAGCATCTGCGCTCCCCTTTAATACCACCTGATTGCCCGAACGAAAACAGAGGGCAAACACATCAAAGGTCACGTTAGGGCGGGCCTCATAAATGACTCCAATGCGCCCCAAGGGAACCCTCACCTTAGAAAGGGCAATGCCATTTGGCAACAAGCGCTCTTCAATTACTTCGCCAATAGGGCTTGGCAAGGCAGCGACATGGCGCATCTCTTGGGCGATCGCCTCGATCCTTTTTTCGTTGAGCTCTAGCCGATCAAACTTGGGGTCATGGCGCTCTTTTTTTGCTAAATCGCGCAAATTCGCCTCGAGAAGAAATTTCCTTTTCTCCCACAAACGGTCGGCAAGTGTCAGTAAAACTTCGCTCATGATGCCCCAAGCTCCTCCGCTCTTTTGTAAGCTCGATCAATCGCTTCAAAGAAAAGAGGAGGAAGGCTTTGGAAAGCGGTGAACGCAGCAGCTGTGGTCCCTCCTTTGCTCGTCACCTGCTTACGCCAATAAGCGGCAGACTTGTCCGAAGCTTGTAAAAGGGCCGCAGCACCCATCAAAGTCTGTCGCGCTAGCGCTTGGGCTTGCTCCTGCGAAAAGCCCATCTGGACTCCTTTGTCTGCTAAAAGTTCTGTCAGGTAAAAATAATAAGCAGGCCCTGAACCCGACAAGGCGGTGATCGCATCGATGAGCCCTTCGTTATCTAGCTCGAGCGCTAATCCCATTGCTCCAAATAATTTTCTCGCAAAATCGAGATCGACCTCTTCAGCCTCGCCACTTCCGATCCACCCCACCACCCCTTGTCCAACACTCACAGGGAGATTAGGCATCGCCCGAATGACTCTTTTAGAGCCGCTGATCTGCTGAAGGGTCTTAAGCGGAATCCCTGTCATCACCGAGACGACTAAGCTCTTTTCCATCCCCCCAGGAAGCCCTTCCAATGAGGTGGGCTTGACCGCCAAAATGACCACCTCCTCCCCCTCAATTGCGGGAACTTGACGGTCGTGAATCACGACTTGATGTTCCAAACGGCTTAAAGCTGTCACCAGAGCCTTTCCCATCTTCCCATGTCCAATCAGCCGAATTCTCATGGCGCTCCTTTTAAATAGAGATAATCATAATGAATAAGCGCCTTCTTCCCTTTTTGTCCGATGCAACTTTTGGCCGCCTCATGTCCATACTGGGCAATCCCATACCCGAGCACCTCTCCAGCTGGCTCAATAATGGAAATAATGTCCCCCTTTTCAAAACTCCCTTCAATTGCAGCCACTCCAACAGGGAGCAAGCTGCAGGGCGTGTGACTCCGTAAACGCTCTGCAGCACACACGTTAATGTGAATCAATCCTGTCGATTGCCCTTCAGCGTGAGCAATCCAACGCTTGATCGCCTTGGCCCGTTTGCCCGGCAAAAAGGTGGTGCCGGGAGCTTCTCCTCCCAGAGCGATCTTGGAAAGACATGCAACCTGATTGCCATTGAAAATATGGGTTGTGATTCCAAGGCCACTGAGTTTAGCTGCTATCTTGCACTTCGTATGCATCCCTCCCCTGCCCCCCACTGAAAGTTCTCCTGCTTTGGGGGTAAATTGGAACCGCTGATGGGAAGCCACTGTGGAGATGAGTTTTGCGTCTGGCTCACTCGGATTGCGGTCAAAAAGGCCATCCACCCCCGTGAGGATATAAAGGGCATCCACATCGAGCATGGTGGCGATGAGGCCAGCGAGTTCATCATTATCGGTGAACATTAAATCTTTGATCGCCACCACATCATTTTCATTGCAAATGGGCAAAATATTATCGTGCAGGAGGCCCGATAAGCAGCTGCGCATGCATAAGTAGTGGTGCCGATCGCGAAAATCTTCTTTCGTCGCAAGCACCTGCGCGCAAGCATAGCCGGAACTTTTTAATAATTTACTGTAGGTTTCCATCAAGTGCACTTGACCCACAGCAGCGAGGAGCTGCTTGTCTTGAATGGGATTATTCAGGCTCTTGCGCGCTCCTAGAACGGCCCGCCCAGAGGCAACAGCTCCTGAAGAGACTAAAATGACCTCGATCCCCTGCCGTTTGAGCTGAATGATTTGATCCACAATGGCCCGCATTGCCTCTAAATCGAGAAGGCGATCGCCCCCTGTGATAACCCGGGTCCCTACTTTGATCACTAACCGTTTTTTAGAGGCGGAGTTTGTGCCCATCCCAAGATCCGTATTGCTGCTGCACGATTTTGCCCTCCTCGTCGAAAAGACGGCAAGTATAAGCTTCTCCTTCGTAAAAGCCCTCAAACAACAGCGCTCCCCCCTCGTCCCACTCTTTGCGGTTTTGCTTCTCTGTGGGGCCTAAGTGAATCACCTCTTCAGCGAGCTGCCCATTGCTGTGCCACTTCCTCGAAGTTCCAATCAACTCATCTGCACGAAATTCTGCCTCCAAGGTCAAGAGCCCCTGGGGCGACCAAATAAATTCTTTTCCCTCCCGCTTGCCCCCTTTAAAGTGGAGGAGCCGTTTGGGCTTTTCATCGGGATAAAAGAGCTCTACAGCCCCTTCCAATTCCCCTTTTTCGTAGCGCATACGGGTTTTGAGGGTCCCTTCCTCGTAAAAAAACTCCTGAATACCGTGGTACACCCCATCTCTGTATCTCTCGAGACTATATTTCTTTCCTGAAGCGTAAAACCTCTTCACCTTCCCCTGCCGCTCTCCTGACACGAACCACGCTTGCGATACAAGTTCTCCAGATTCGCTAAAAAAGGTGGAGGGGCCATGGAGCTCTCCATGCGAGTAATAGCATACCCCTTGCAACTGTCCATTGTCGTAAAAAATCTGATACTCTCCATGGATGAGCCCCTGCTCTTCAGCAAAACTCTCCCGCCCCCTCCCTATTTTGGGAGCTGGAGTGTTGACAAATGGAAGAGCGAGGGAAAGGGACAATTCGGGGTCTTGCAAGATCATCGTCCCCCCTTCTATAGCATACTTTTCAAACATACTTCCACAGCTCTTTTAAGTTTTTCAGACTGGCCGATCCTCTCATAGGTGTGAGCCAATAAATTCAGGTGGTAACGGTAGGCGATCTCCATGTCAAGTTCGACTTCTGTTAAGGCGTTTTTTTGTTTTTGCACAAGCACATAACATCTGCGCAAACTGGCCCTAAATGCCTCTACAGCCTTTTTGATGTCTTCTGGTGTCACTCCACTTGGCCTCAAATGAGAGAAAAAACGGCCCTGGAGATCGTAAGCTTTTTCAGGAAGAACCTCAAGTAAAGGGCGATTGAGAAGCGTTCCAATCCCCATCCCCCCTTGGGTGCAGTTGATGAAAGAGATCTGAGGATGCCTCTTGGCGAAACGGTCAATCCACTGCCCCTCACTAAGCCATTTCCACTGAGTCTTCCCCTCATAGGAGAGATCCATCCCCACAAAGAGGATCGGGTTGCATCCTAAGTGAACAGCGATGCTCGTCAGATAACAAATGACATTAAATCCCTCTTCCACAATGGGCTGGGGCACCCCGAGCAGCTCCTGATCAAAATAATCGGCCATCGGGTAGCCCCCAGCCCCTCCCGTATAAAGAGCGGGCCCTTGCCACATCTTGAGCACTTGGGAATGAAGGCGTCCGCGATAGAAAAGGGGGAGAGAAAAATGGCGACTTTTCCTGAGCATCTCTGTCTGCGTGTAATTCGGGTCAAGAGCTGCTCCTGCATGGGCTAATTCTCCCACCTGTTCGATCGCTGTCCCCCCAGCGAGTATTAACCCCCTTTGGCGCAAGAGAGAGAGATCATGTTTATGCAAAGAGGGGCCTGCTCCACAGATCACGGCGGGAACATTTTGAAATTTTTTATAAAAAGCACTTGCGAGATAAGCAGAGGGCAGATGGTGCAGATTGGAAAAGAAATTGGAGCAAAAGAGGGAGGCTCCATCGAGGTGCTCTTCATACAGATGCTGATTCATCTCAAAAATATGCTCGAGTTCGAAAGCTCTTTTTTTGAGATGAGAGCATCTGGGCAAGCAAGCCACCGATATCCCCTGAAGCAAATAAGTATTTGCAATATGATAAAAAAGGGGCTCAGGATCCTCTTGGAGCAGGTGAATGTTGCACTCCTCTGCCCCTGCAATCACGTCAATATCTTCTTCAAAAAACAGCACCTTTTGCCCTGGAGGAATCGCTGCAAGCACTTCAGAGGAGTAGCCGAAAATCGCCATCACCTCATTTTTAGGCAGTGAAGCATACCAGCTTCCTCCTTGAGGAAATGGGGGAGCAGTCTTAGGAGTGGCGTAGGCGGCTAAAAAGGCAACGGTGGGGATCAGCGACATGAAGTCCATTCTATACTCAAATAATCTGAACAATTGGTTTTGGACCGCGTCAAAGCCCCGCGGTCCAAAACCAATTGTTCAGATTATTTGAGTATAGATCCCTGAGGAAAAAGCGCCAACCCTTCGCTAAAAATTTAATACTGCGGACAGCAACCTAGAAGATTTTCTAGGTGAGCACTGATCAGCTGAAAACATAGGCTCTAAAACAGGCTCAATCTCTAAAAAACACTCTTGGATGACTTGACTGTTCCTAAAAAAGTTTATAAACATGTTTATTCGTTTCGCTCTCTGAGTGACCGAACGAGGACAGCGCGCCACAGAGATATTGCAAGATCCCTATGAGGAGATCAAAAAGCACACGTTAGAGCAAGAGCATCTCAATGTTGATAAGACCTCTTGGAAAACGTTATCACAGAGGCGATGGACTTGGATTGGTCACGGTGACGACAGCCTATTTTTCGCGATCAAGGATTCAAGAAGCGGAAAAGCTTTTCAAGAGATTTTCGGATCTTTTAAGGGTGGCATCACTACAGATCGCTACGGCAGCTATAACGGACATCAGGGGGCGAGACAGTTGTGTTGGGCGCATATCATTCGAGACTTTGAAAGGATTGCAGGTCGAGAAGGGTTTGACAAGCTCATTGGGGAAAAGCTGAAGGAGTGCACAAGCCAAGTATTCGAGCTGTGGCATCAATTTAAAAATCAGCAGATTTCGAGGAGCACCTTCATACAAAAGATCGAAGAAGGTCCGAAGGAAGATCTCAGAGTTTTTCTCAAAGCTGGGGCCATTCACCCCGACTGTTACTCTAAGACACGCGCCACATGTCTTGATTTTTACAGCCGCTTTGATGAGCTGTGGGTATTTGCCTACAAGGAGAAGGTTGAACCCACCAATAATACTGCAGAAAGAGGTCTGAGGCATGGAGTGATTTGGAGAAAGCTCTCCCAAGGTTCGCAATCGGAAGTTGGGGAGAGATTTGTTGAACGCATCATGACTGTTGCAATGACATTAATCTTGTCCGATGTTGTTCGATGGCGTTCGTCGTCTTTTTTGCTTTTTCATAGAGCTCTATTCGCTGCTGAAGACCCCAATTATAGGCAAACCGAGCGCTACCTGCATGCTTTGCAAGCAATATCCTTTGCTCTTTGTTGGGCTTGAGCTCATAACGATAGGCTTTATTAATTTTCATTCTGGATCGTCTCCAACGCCTTCTTAGCCTTGTTTTTCGCAGAACGCCTGCCATACAACCGGGCACAGAAGGATGTTAGGACTTCAATCATATCTTCTACAAGATCATCCTTGAGCTCTCCCTGGTCGGCGACAAGAAGCTTCCGACCCTGCGACGCTAAGACAGCTTCCACATACTCCGCTCCAAATCGCATGAGACGATCTCTGTGCTCGACGAGGATGAGGCCAATGGATGAATCGGCAAGTAATTTTAAGAGGCGGGGTCTATGTCCGTTCATCCCCGAGCCAACTTCTGTGATCGTTTTAGAAACGCTTAAACCATTCTCCTATTTGCAAAAACTGGAGTCAATTATTTCTTAACAACGAGCGCCTGAGTGCTCGATTCGATCTGGCAACCATTTCATTACCAAGTGACCTATTAAATTTTGATTTATTGTTTGATCTTTGCTCACCTCAACAAGATCTCCCCCTTAAAAGGAGAGAGAGTGCAAAAGATTACGACAGAGTTGCTTTAGAAAATGTCATGTTACGTATCAAGCGTCTTCCTGCAAACTTCGGTACCTTCTTTACCGACAAATCCATTAAAAAATTGGAGGGAAAATTAGGTCAAAAAATACATTAGTCATTTTTCACCGCCCTTCCCCTTCTCTTTTAGGTTCTAGTTCAAAGCACCTATTTTTTTGACTCTCACCCCGCGTTAAATCAACCAATCTGGTAGTATCGACGCTATGAAAAGAGGAAGAGTTAGCGGGCACCCAAGGGGATTTGCCTTTATCGATGTTGAAGGGGAAGAGGAGGAGATCTTCATTCCTCGAGGTCAACTTGGAGGCGCCATCGACGGCGACTTGGTCGATGTCGAAGTGACGGGCGAACGGGAAAAAGGGCCTGTAGGCAGAGTCGTCGCGGTGATCGAAAGAGGGCGCACGTGTCTCGCAGGAACGGTTCTTTTTTGTGATAAAAAAGGGAGAGCGCGCCTCTACTGTCCCCTTTTAGGTCTCGATGGGGAGGTCTTTGTCACAGGCAAAGAGCTCAAAGTTGGGGACCGGATCATCGCCAAAATCACACAATGGCAAGAAGAAGGGCAGGGAGCTGAAGGAACTGTGGAACGGATTCTCGGCCACATCGATGATCCTTCAATCGATGTCATTGCCGCTTGTGCCGAGTTTGAGGTTTCTCCTGAGTTTCCTAAAAATGCTCTGAAAGAAGCGGACAGCTTGGGCGATGCCGTCCTGCCAAAAGATCTCGAAAATAGGTGCGATCTGCGAGACATTCCTACAGTCACCATCGATCCTATCAGCGCCAAAGATTACGATGACGCTTTATCGCTCAAAAAAAGCTCCGATGGCCATCTCCACTTGATGGTTCATGTCGCTGACGTCAGTTATTACGTCACACGCTCGTCAGCTTTGGATAAAAGCGCCAAAAAGCGGTGCAACTCCACCTATTTTCCAGGCATTTGTGTGCCTATGCTTCCCCCTAGCCTCAGCGATAATTTGTGCAGTCTCCAACCCCTCGTAGATCGGCTAGCTGTCACAGTAGAAATGGAGTTCGATCTCGCGGGTGAACTCCTTAATTACTCGATTTACCGCTCTGCCATTCGGAGCGATAAACGCTTCAGCTATGAAGAGGCAAAAGAGGTGCTCGATGGGAAACGGGATAGTCCCTTCAAACCTCTTTTAGAAGAAATGGTCGAGCTATGCCTCCTTTTAAAGAAACAAAGGAGAAAGCGAGGAAGCGTGGAATTCATCCTTCCCGAGCTCAGCGTCGAAGTCAACGCGCAGGGTGTCCCCGTCAAAACGCATTTGATCGAATACGACATCACTCATCAACTGGTCGAAGAATTTGCCCTCAAAGCCAATGAAATGGTCGCCACTCACCTGACAAAACTCCAGCGAGGGTTGACTTACCGCGTGCACGATATGCCAAGTGATGAAGATTTGGCCGGCTTCTTTCAGCTGGCTCGCTTTTTGGGCTATCCACTGCCTAAAAAGCCATCCCTATTAGACTTGCAACTTTTGTTCGACAAAGCGAATAAAACCCCTCATGGAACCTATTTAGCGATCAGCTTTATCCGAAGCCAAAAGTTAGCCGCCTATTCCCCTGACAACATCGGCCACTATGGCCTTTCGCTCGAACACTATTGCCACTTTACAAGTCCGATTCGTAGATACGCAGACCTGCTCGTCCATCGGGTGCTCCTCGAAGCTAAATATTCTGAAAAAGAGGTGGAAAAAATCGCCCGCGCTTGCTCAGAAAAGGAGCGGATCAGCGCTAAAGCTGAAGGGAGCGTTTTGCGCTTAAAAAAGCTGCGCCTCCTCAAAGCCGCCCCTTATAGCAAGAACTGGAAGGCTCTGATTACACAAGTTAAGTCCGCTGGAGTTGTCTTTGAGGTAGTGGATTTAATGCTTGAAGGCTTCTTGCATGTCTCTGAACTCGGGGATGATTTTTACGAATTTGATGAAACGGGGAGATCTTTTAAGGGGCGTCATACGGGACAGCGCTTTGCATTTAGC
>JAFEGQ010000020.1 GCA_018239785.1 Verrucomicrobiota bacterium | reverse complement strand
TCATGGCTATTTAGGCAATCGCCTCATTTATACCTATGCTCCTGGGCAAGGGCCCACCTATCAGGTGGATGGCTACGATAATTTTAAGGCTATCTTCTCTTCGAAAAATCTTACAGAGAGCGTAAAAAATATCGGACGTTGGCTCAGCGGTTACGATCGTCATCAAGATGGAGCTGCTGGATGGTGCTCCAGTGGACATGGAAGGGTCAACGCGCTTGGGGGAGTGATGGGCAGTCATGGAAGGAGGGCATGGGTGTCAATTACGGGCTCATTACCTGCTCTTGGGATCGATTCTGTGATGGTGGCTTCGGCGGTTCAGGTGCGCCAGAGACATCCTAGACTCGCCGCCTTGATGGGCGGCTATGCGACCTACGATCACCTCGTCAATAGTTCATATCCTCTCACTGCAGCGATCATGAATTCTGCAAAACTCGAAGAGGCAGCTGCTAAAGGGCACGATTTTGCGAGCTTTGCCATCCACATTAGCGCCATGACAGGCATTAGCGCTATCGTTGTCGCCCGTCTGACCTTTTTGGCGTGGCTGGGCTTTGTCCCTTTTGTGGCGTTGGTGAGCTATTGGCATGAACGCTCTCGCGTGGACTCTCTGATCTCCGACGAGGAGGCACTTAATTTTTTTTCTCAGTCTTGGAACACCAATAATGAGCTGAGCGAGATTTACACAGCATTTAAGAAGTATCATCAGCCAAACGTCGAAAATGGATATACCTATCCATATCTGCTCGAGCATCTAGATTTGCGTGCTGTGAAGCAGCACATGCTGAATAAAGTACGCGCTTCTATAGAAGTGGATCAGGTGGAAATTTGTCTTTCTCGCTTGAGCACGGGCGCCTCTTTTGTGAGCCTGACCAGTAGGCTGGTGACCACTTTAGCTGCAACTGCCTACCCCGCTCTAAAACCCCTTGCCTCTGTTCTCAAAATTGCAGCTCCTGTGATGCAAACTCTCACGATTGCGCAAGCTTTTTATCGCGCCAAGAAAGATTTAAGTGCTCGGGAGGAAGAGAGCAGCGCAACGATTAAGGTTTTGAGTGTTGCAAGAGCTGTTTCTGTAGCTGTTACCTCTTTAGGAATTTTAGCAAGTCCGTGGATATCCCAAAGAAAGTGGATTTTACCTGCGTCCATTGTGGGTTCGGTGATCCTCCCCGTGGGCTTTGATTATTTGCGCGCACAAGCGATTCGGAAAAAGATGGCCGTTGAGGTGGGTCCTGTAAGAAGTTAGTCCTCTTATTTCGCGAGCAGCGCTTTTTTAGTGAGCTTGGCTACAAAGATCGTGGTGAATTTAGCGTAGAGGTCTTGCCCTGGCCTGAAACCTCTCGCGGGGGCCCTCAAAATAGCGACTCCTCTATTGCAGACTCTTACTGTCGCTCAAGAATTTTATAAAACAAAAAGAGAGTTAAGTCGCCAGGGCAACAGTGAAGTGGTCCAAGCCTTGAGTGTGGCTCGCGCATTCTCTCTCGCAATCACCTCTTTTGGCATGAGCGTTGGCGCATGGACTTCGAGGTGGCCTGGACTCTTTTTTGCCTCCATGGTGGGCTCGATGATATTGCCTCGCGGCTTTGACTAGGGCCGCAAGTGCGCTTTGGCTCAATAACTTCAATAGTTTTTTGTTTTTTCTTGGTCAATCACAGATAGAGGCAGAAGGTTAGCTAGGTGCAAGTTTTGGGCTGCTCATGCGCTTCGCGCTCTATTCGCAGACGAGGTAACGGGGGGAAGGGCCTTATCTCGCGTTAGTTTTTTGTTTTTTCTTGGTTCAATGAGATAGAGGCAGAAGGTTAGCTAGGTGCAAGTTTTGGGCTGCTCATGCGCTTCGCGCTCTATTCGCAGACGAGGTAACGGGGGGAAGGGCCTTATCTCGCGTTAGTTTT
>JAFEGQ010000209.1 GCA_018239785.1 Verrucomicrobiota bacterium | reverse complement strand
AATAAAGGGTCTCGCCTTCTCGAGTGCCCTCTTAAAGACCCCTTTCCATAATGCCCTTCTCCTCCAAAGTAGAACCCATTGCTGCGAATCCGATCGTAACTGCCTCGGCAGCCAAAGAGCCATCCCTCTTGGATGCCTCCAGCTCGTGTTCGTTCTAAATGATAAACTTCGGGGCCAAAGGTTGCGTCTTGGCATAAGTCAGCGGTTTGCCAACAGCGGCCAAAAAGGAGACTTGGAAGTAAGAGGAGCCCTATCCAACGTATCACAGTTTCCCTTCTACCATTTGAAGCCTATTTGACATCAACTCTTCATAGCGCTAAAACATTTGTTCCAACCCAAGAGGAGGATGCATGAAGTGCTTATTGGCTTTGGTTTTATTGACAATCCCTCTTTTCTCTCAATCTGGTCCACGACCCTACAACGCTGCCATCCAAGCGGAAGTTAACGAGATCAACTTTATCGCCACCACATTGGCCGACAAATCCTATGCAGAGCTGGTCTTTTACCGCAAGCAGCTGTCGGTCTCAGGTGAGAAGGTCGATCATCTCCATCCTCTTATCTTTTGCTTGGTTATTTTTAGCGATGAACGGTTGAAGGTGGCCATTCGCAATATCCGGAAGAAAGGCTTGGTTTGGAAGGAGTTTATCTCAGGTGTAGGCAATAGCTTTGCACGCGAATTCGAACAGAAAAATATCTGCCCTGAACACATTACACACTTTGCCAACGCTTTAAAAGTGGATCCTGCGAAAATCCGCCCTGCCCTTGACGGTCAGAAATGGGAAACCTTCATCGAGCTATTGATCGAATTGATTCCTCGCGAAGGGCCTGTAGCTCGATACGACTTTTAGGGGTCTTCATGGAAAAAGTGGGAAAATCAGATATAAATCAAGGGTGCAATTTCACAAAGTTCTCCTACCACACAATTGGCACGATGGGAATTGTGTTTCCTGCTATCGCCTTTGTAAGAAGAAAGATTCAGCCAAAAACGGCTGTCGCCTTAACCATGGGTGCGATTTTCATCCTCGCCGTTCCCCTTTCAGGAGCTACGAAGGCACCAGAGGTTCCCTGTTACTACTTTGGCTATGGGTCCAACCTCAGCTATGACTTTCTCAAAGAACGTCTGAAAAATGGGGAATGGATCGGTGAATGGGAGAAAGATGGTGTTCTTGAAGGGCCTGTTCCAACCGATCTAGGTGTTTATGCGCTGTCTAATTACGAATTTGGGTACACCCTCAAACCGTTCGATGAATCCTATACCACCGGCAATATCCTTCCAAAAGAGGGAGCGAAAGTTTATGGCGCCCTTTATCTCATTTGTTCTCAGCAACATATAGATGCACTCGATGCCTCTGAAGATGTGCCTAGGGATTACAAGAGAGTGGCTGTAAAAGTGCACCAAGTCGCCTCCTCCAGGTTTCAAAATTCGCCTCCTTCTGCCATCGCCTACGTCTACGTTGGAAATAAAAAATATGTCACAGATGCAATTAACCCAGATCCAGAGTATGTAGACTTTCTCATCGAGGCTGCACAAGGAAGAGCGCTTCCAACAGCCTATATCGATAAGTTCTTAAAAACAGATTCAGTTTGCCTACCTGTCAACTGATTTGAGGGGACATGCGAAAATTACTTGCCTCTGTGTTATGTATTGCGATTGCTGGATCCTTTAGCTGCAGCTCGCCAAAAAAACAGCAGACCCCTCCCCCTTCTCTTGCAGGTCTTGAAGAGGTGGTTCAGGAAGCTCTTACCACATTCAATGTCCCAGGAATGGCGATAGGCGTTGTCGCCGATGGCAAGGTGATCTTATCAAGAGGGTATGGCCTACGCGATCTTATTCAAAAGCTGCCTGTCACAGAAAACACCCTATTTCCCATCGCCTCGTGCACGAAAGCGTTCACAGCTTTTCTCCTAGGACAGCTCGTGGATCAGGGGCAGGTTGCTTGGGATGATCCGGTGATTGCTCACCTTCCTGAGTTTCGATTAGCCGACGAAGAGACGACACGCTCATTGACTTTACGCGATTTAGTGGCTCATCGGACAGGATTACCGCAGCACGATGCCATTTGGTTTTGTAGAGACATGTCAAAAGCAGAGGTCCTCCCCTGTCTACAGCATCTTGAACCTGTGTGTAAGGTGGGGGAAAAGTGGCATTACAACAACTTCATGTATCTTATCGCCGGCCTTGTCATCGAAAAAGTCACCGGTCATTCTTGGGAAGAGAGGCTCCACTCTCACCTACTTTCCCCTTTAGAAATGTCCTATTCCAATGCATCGGTTGAGCACTTGGAGCAAAGCGCCGATTTTTCTCTCCCCTATGCTGAAATCAATGGGGTGCTTCAAGAGCTCTCTTTTCATGCGCTCGATCCGGTGAATCCTGGAGGGGCCATTAACTCGAATGTCTTAGACATGGTGAAATGGGTGCAACTGCAGCTCTCTGAAGGAGCGGGATTAGTGAGCGCAAAAACTTTACAAGAGATGCATGCGCTACAAATGCCTTTGGCGCCAGAGACACGAGATATGATGGGGGTCTCTCCCTCAGGCTATGGACTTGGATGGTTTTTGGGGAGCTATCAAGGCTATGATGTGGTCCGTCATGGAGGGATGATCGATGGTTTTAACTCTGAAATTGCATTCATTCCCTCAAAAAACATTGGCCTCGTGCTCTTAAGCAACAGCAGTACTGATGGGGCTTACGCAATTGCTAGGGTGAGAAACGAGATCTTAGATCGATTGCTCGACACTTCAGATGCAAGCGCGAAGGTAGCCTTACAAAAAATACACACCTCTTCTCACCAGACAACACCTCCTGAATCCACAAATTTAAAGCGTCCACTGCAAGATTATGTCGGGCGCTACGAACATCCAGCGTATGGAACTGTGGAGATCTATCTCAACGACCATCAGCTCATCGCCTCTTATGGAAGGAGCACGATCCCCTTAGAGCATCGGGAAAACGACACCTTTCATGGGCAGATGCGGGAATTGTTAATTTTTGGGGTGCATCATCTCACCGATTTTGCATTTTTTAGTGATGCATCTGAGCAAATCCACCAAGTGGGAATCGCTTTTGAACCTGCTGCCAAAGCCACAGTGTTTAACAAATCCGATTGCTCAAATCCCAATTGAAACGTTAGATTTTCTCGTTAGGAAAAAGACCTAACTCCTCAAGGAACTTTGATGCATCAGGAAAAAATCGCCACCACCTCCCTCCTCGCCTCTTTGCTCTCCTTCGCCTCTCTTTCTGCGGCCGTTGACAATTCCGCGCAAAAAACGCTTGTCGAAATGGGGTTACGCCATGCCGCATTGATTTCAGCCGTGTAGAGGCGACGCCCCTCTTCGTATTGGGGCTTGCCTGCGACCACTTGGTCCCATTTCACAATCCCCCCCAATCCCCTCCATATCACACCAAAACAACACCTTGATGGCCACCCTCCTCAATCAGCATGGAAAACGGAAAAGATAGTTCACAAAAACTGGTCGTGTCCAGAAATTTTTTATAAAAATTTAAATATATTGTTTTATTGTCATTTCATTGATAGAATCTCTTGATCATTAAGCGTGTGTTTGTGTCATTCACTCTATGCTGGAGGACTTCATCAGATGACTCCCTCAACTTGGAAATTAAATACCAGCAATCCTGGTAAATTTGAGGAATTCAAACGCCTATTTGCCGAATATGGAGCTGCTCTTGAAACATCCCATATGGATTTACCGGAGATCGATGCAGATCTCATCCAAGTGGTCGCTCATAAAGCCAGCCAGCTTGGAGACAATGTGATTGTCGAGGATACTTCTCTTGAGATCGAAGGAGCCTCTGTTGGAGTCAATATTCGGTGGTTATTGGATCACTTAGCTGAATATGCAGGACGTAAAGCTGAGTGGACGGTATTACTGGCGTTTCGTCAGGGTGACAAAATTTTTATCTACAAAGGAAGTGTCTCAGGGACAATTGTGGTCCCTAGAGGGAGGAATGGCTTTGGATTTGATCCTGTTTTTTTACCTGATGGATCTACAGCAACCTTGGCGGAGTTCAAATCAGATGAAGTCAATGCAAGAGCAAAAGCTGTGGAAGCTCTCCTTAAAGGAGAAGTTTGGGCGAAGCATCCCGCGATAGAACAATGGGAAGGCCCGTGGCAAAAAAACGATTAATAATTAATAGATATGCCCAGGGCAGGACTCGAACCTGCACACCTTGCGGCACCAGATCCTAAGTCTGGCGTGTCTGCCAATTTCACCACCTGGGCAAGCAGCTCCAAGTCTAAAGAGCATCTTTCTTGTCGTCAAGTGCATCAATTTCTGTGGTGTACAAAGTGTTAACAAGATAATGTTTCCCCTCAATCTCGGAGGGAACATGAGAAAGTGGCTATGGTTTTTGTGGATTGGACCTTGTTTCGCAACGCAGTTGCCAATCGATCCATCGATCGTCTCTGGCACCCTAGACAATGGGATTACCTATTACGTCTGCCCGAGAGAAAACCAAGAACGGATAGCGCTCCGCTTGGTCCTCCCTGTAGGGTCGATCGATGAACGTCCAGGAGAGGAGGGGATCGCCCACTTCGTTGAACATCTCGTGTTCCGAGGGACAGACCACTTTTCTGCGGAGCAAATCGATGCCCTTCTCGAAAGCCATGATGCCGATGGAAATGCCCATACGAGCTTTGATGAGACCGTGTATCAGATCAATCTCCCCCCCGATCAAATCGAGCTGGGGTTGGCATTGATGAGCGACTTTGCCAGCTGTGCGAAGTTAGAGGAGGCTGCCATTGAAGCGGAACGGGGCATCGTTTTAGAGGAGTGGCGCCTTGGAAGAGATTCCTCTAGCCGCATGGCCGAACAGGTCTTGTCAGCCCTCTGTGAAGGATCTCCCTACGCCGAGCGCTTTCCCATCGGACTCGAAACAGTCATCCGAACAGCCAACCAACGGACAATAAGAGGTTTCTATGAGCGGTGCTATAAAGGCGCTCCTTTGTCGGTCGTCGCTGTAGGTTCTTTTGATCCAGAAGAGGTGATTGCGCTGATTGAGAAACAGTTCGGCCATTTGCCAGATGTGCGCCCCACTCCCTCCCCTTATCCCTTTGAAATGGGGAAAAAGAGGCGCTTTTGCTTCTTGCGCGACCCTGAAGTGACGGGGGTAGAACTGGCTCTCCTCTTTTCCAAAAAGGGGCAGGCGATAGACACCCAAGAGCAGCTACGCGCTGCTTTGGTCGCTTCTCTCTTCCATGCCCTCTTTTATAGCCGCCTTTCCACTCTTGCAGAATACACTGCTTTAGGAGATGAATTGGAGTGTCAAACGGTGAGCTTGATTCCAGGATTGGAAATCGATCAGATTTCCACTCATTGTTCTACTGAACAGCTCGCCTCTGTCTTCGCCTCTTTGGTCGCTGAATTGCGTCGCGTGCAAATCGAAGGATTTACAAACGATGAGTTTAATTCGATCACAAAGACGATGCGAGAGCTTTTTGGGATCCACGAGCGGTCTCAACTCACCCGCTCTAACGCTCAGATCGCTAAAGCATGCGTTCAGCATGCGCTCTTAAACTCCCCCCTCATGTCCCCTGAACAACGGGGGATGTTTGGCACCTATTTGCTCGACACGATTGCGCCTGCAGATGTGCAAGCTTATGCCAACACCCTGAATGTCAATACCGACTGCCTCATCTTTGTCGTCACACCTCACCATTGGGATGGGGAGGCCCTGCTGCAAAAAGCGCTTACACTTGCTTGCCAAGCCCCTATTGTCCCCTATTCTGAACCCACTCTTCCTTTGACCCTCATGGACTACAAGCCCCAAAGGGGGCGCCTCATCGATAGCCAACAAATCCCCGCTATTGCATTGACGACTCTCCGTTTTGACAATGGCGCTACGGTCCATTTGTTACCCACCTCGAACGCCAAAGGGGAGGTCATTTTGCAAGCCACAGCCTTAGGAGGCCTTTCTCACTTCTCTCCCCCCCATCTAGCGACCGCTCGACTTGCCGCTCCCCTCCTAAATTTATCGGGTTTAGGAGGCTATTCCCCTCCTCAACTCACCCGCATTTTGAAAGGATGTGACGCTTCAATCCACGCTTTTATCGCCCCTTATACACGGCTCTTGATGGGATCTGCGCGAGGGAAAAATATAGAGTCTTTACTCCAAATGCTCTATTTGCGATTTAGCGGCTCTCCCTTAAGTGAAGAGGGTTTTAACCGACTTAAAGAAAAATGGACCCATGCGCTCGAAAACAAGGAGGTCGATCCTGAAGCCTACCTTAAGCAACAAAGCCTGCTCCTGCATCACAAGGGGACAGACTTCTTCGTCCCTACAAAAATCACAGATATCGAAAAGGCTAGCTTTACAACTGCTGCAGCTTTGGGACAACGGGCCTTTTCTAACCCTGCCGATTTTGTCTTTTGTTTAGTCGGCGACTTCGACTTAGAGACAGGGGTTGATCTTGCGACCTGCTACATTGGTTCCCTTCCTCACATTGAAGAGAGCTGGAGGAATTACGAGGAGCTTGAAGATACCTTTCCCCAAGGGATCCATCAGGTCAACCTCTTCAAGGGGCACGAGCCAAGAAGTATCGTGCAACTCACCTTTCCCATCACTGCTACCGATCCCTCCCCTCAAAGCCTGGAGCTGATGGAGGCCTGCGGAGAGCTCATTCGGCAAAGAGTCTACCGCCTTTTGCGCGAGCGGCTCAGCAGTACCTACCACGTCGAAGAAGAGCTCGAATTCATTTGGCCCAGCACTCGGCTTGGGCTCCTTACGCTCCGCTTTACTTGTGATCCCTCAGACGCCCCCCTCCTCGCGGGGATAGCTTTGCGCGAATTGCGCCTTCTAAAAGAGCGAGGACCTACGAATGAAGAGGTTTGGCAGATGGTCAGACGGATCTATCAACACACTCAATTGCAAGGAAGCACCTCTTGGTCAACAGAGCTGACCCATTATGTACAAATGGGATGGGATTTAGAGACATTAGCGACGCGAGGAGAGCTTTATAAGAACATTGATCGGGAAAAAGTGCACCAGACGCTTCAGCAAATGCTTCCGCTAGAGCAGTACAGCCAGATCATCCTCTCTCCGAAAAATTAATTTTTCGTTAAGGAATCGGTTTTTCAACGCTTTTTGTTCTGTTTTGGTATGCTTTTTCGTAATTGGAGGTGCGACATGACGCAAATTGGACAAATCCCCCTTCGGAAAGAGCTTCTGGCTCTAGAGACAGCCCCTCTTGGGTCCTCTGAGAAATTGGACAAAGAGAGCACGCAGAAAGGAATTGAGACGCAAATGCGCTCTGGCGAGGAGGATCATAATAAAAAAAATCCTCGACTTGGAATGGGAGGTCCTATTCTCAGCAAGCAGATCAGCTTCCACGAGCTTGCCATGGAATTAGCTGTCAAAGCACTCGCTCGCATTGAAAATGTGCGTAAGACTTTAAAGGCAAAGGGCATTGACGAGTGTGAGCCAGCCCTCCAGCAGAACATCAAAACTTTAGAGCAGATCCTGCAAAAAGCGTTTGAAGAGAAGCAAAAATGTGAAAAAGGGCTCATGCAGCAGGCGATGAACGAGATGAAGGAGATCCCGTCTAAGCCCCTTCCTGAAAAATTGCGCCTCGAGACCTCTGAACAGCTAAATTTAGCGGAAAAAGACTTGAAAAACGCCAAAGAGATGCTCCACTTGGCAAAGAAAAAAGAGGGTGAGCATCCAGAGGTGGAAGAGGGGTTCAAGAGGGTCGATGTTGCAGCCCATTGCATTTCCGAAGTGATGCGCATGACGGGCAATATTGAAAATACCCTCCGTTTCTTGGCGAGAAGCACAGGCGAACTCAACGACACCTTGGAAACACTTCTCAATTTAGAGCAGCTCATCCGGCGCTATGAAGGGCTTGATAAGTTCAAGATCGAAGAGAAGTTAAAAGAGCTCGAAAAGAAAGATAAACTTAAGCTGACCGAAGAAGAAAAGCAGATGCTCATCGACATCCCCAAAATGATTGCAGGCATCAAGATCGCTCGGGAAAACGGAGTGCTTTGGGATCAAGACGGCTGGGAGACGAAGGGTGATAGGGAACGGTACTTGAAAGGGTTAGCAGCTTGCGTTGGAATGCTTCAAACCCGTTCCAAAAGGGGCGACTTAGAGACGCAACAAACGATGCAAAGCTACTCCACTCATGTGATTCTTTGTACCACTCTCATCAAAATGGTCTACGACCTGCTGAAAGACATTTCCCGCAATATGGGAGCGAGATAGATGCAAGTAGGTGCCTCCCCCCGTTTACCTCCCCTTCCCCCACCCCCCCAGCAAAACAGCTCCTATGTGCCGATGAAGGAGCTTTTTTTGTTGGTAGACCAACTGAAAGCCCGTTTTCCCAAGATCGATTTTGGGGAGATCGCGGTGCATCAAGTGGGAATGGGGACGATCGCAGTGATCAGCGACCTTGTGACTGTGAGGGTCAGCGGTCTTGAAGGATTTGAGGAAAAACTGAAGGAGTTATTTCAAGAGCAGCAAGAAATCGGACAGAAGCGCGATGACCTTTTAAGCCGAGAAGCGAAAGTGCGCAAGCTCCAAACGAGTCTGGCTTTGAGCTCTTCTGTGATCATGGGGATTGGCGGTGTGTTGACAGGAGGCGTAGTGGGGGCCGTCTTATTTATGGGATGTCTTCTCAATGGCGCCCATCTTTTGATGCGCCAATCAGGTGTCTATCATGAAATGGGGAAATCTTTGGCCTCCACAGAAGAAAGCCAACGGCAAATGGGTTTAGCCTTGGAAAATGGGGTGGGCTTTGTCTGCTTTGCTGCCGCCTGTGCTTCTGCCTGTGTGGGGGGGGCAGATCCGCTTATAAAAGGGTTCACAGAAGCGACGGAAGTCACCTTACACGCAACCTCTTCCATTGGGATTGCCGCTAAAGGGCTTGCTGATTTTCAAGGTGCCCGTTTATCCCAGAATCGGCTAGAATTCGAGATCGAAGACTTGGGCTGCAATCTTCAAATTACGATGTATCGCTACGCCAGAGAAGAGACGGAAGAATTGGTTTACGACGCTCTTAAACGGATGAGTGAGCGGGTCGAAGAAGGAGGCAATCGCCTTAAAAATGCTTTTGAGCTCTCAAGCGAACTTGCGAGAAATATAGGGGAAACTCGATGACAAAAACAGTACACCAAACACATGAAAGCCTCTTACATGGAACAGACGAACTTCTTTTAGAGGGTGAAGCCTTCATCGGAGGCAGAAAGGGGGAACTGACGCATGGACAGATGCTGAAGTACCAACAAAACCTTCGAGATGGGTTATTCACTCCCCTTCCACGCTCTTTCCCCAAAGACACAGTCACCTGGCGCAAATCAGAGCACTACGCTCCAGCGCTTCCTCCGAATGTGAGTGAGCAAGTCGCTGAACTAGAGCAGCGCAAAGAAGTAACAGCCCCCTCTTCAGGAGAGTTGTCCGTTGGCCTTGAAAAAGTCGCCTCCTCGGTCTCCTCTAGCCTCGACGAGATGGGAAAAACTCTCGTTTGGATCACATCGCTTCCCTCGAAGTTCAGCCGCTATTTTCTTGACCTCGATAACAAGGAAAAAGATCCCGAAATTGAGCATACTGCTGTTGCTGTTCTCCTCCCCTTTCAAGCTCAAGAGGAGGCCAAAGCTGCGATCGACGATCGGTACATGAATAAAAGTTTCGAACTCGTCCTCCTACAAGTGCTCAAGCAACGGGTCTCGAACTTGATGGAAGAATTTCTCAAAGGAATTGAGAAAGCTCTCCACCTTGACCATCACATGAAGTGGGTCAAATACACCCAAAAAGAGATCCGCGATACAGTGGAAAGCCAACAGACTTGGGGGCAATGGGGGTCGATGGTCGGGATGTTTGTGGGGACCTTAGGGCCAAAGCTCGTGATCAGCCAATCCTTCACAGATCCTTTGCGCCGCTTAGGCATGTCCTTTGTTCCCGATTTTGGAGATCCCATCACCAAAGGCGATTGGATGAAAATGGCTCAAAACGCAGGGCAGATGCTCCCGAACATGTTCCAAACCCAATCTCAAGTCTATCAAGCCCTTGGGCAAGGGGTACAGTTGGGCGGACAAGCGCGGATGGATCGCGCGATGAAGCGAGCAGATGCTGCATCTAACCAGTATGGTGAAGTCAAGCAAAACAAGAACAAAGACTTCGACTTAACCAAGAGCATCCTCGAGCATCTCAATATGGCGAACAAAATCTTCCAGTAATCCTGAACGGCACCTACTTCTCGGTAGGTGCCACGAAGTTTCATTTTTTCTAAAATCCTTTTCCAGCTATTGTAGGCCCAATTTTAAAAATTGGAGGTCAAGAATGGGTCTAGGAATTCAAGGTTTTCTCGCCATGCCAAGAATGGCTGACATCAAAATACAGCTAAAAGATCTACCAGATAACACCGATGCAATCACCAGTAAACTCCAAAAATTAAACTACGACTTGAAGCTCGCCTCCGCATGCCAGCTCTACAAAGCACGAGTTGAGGGTTTCAAGGGCGTTGTTAAACCTCTTGGGAGCATCGCAGCAATCGCAGCTCTCCTAGGAGTTACATCGTGCGTGAGCAAGCTCTCAGCACTGCGGTCCAATCGAGTTCGATTGGGATCAGTCGCTACGGCCTCCCTTTTTGGCACCCTTGCCATCGGAGCCAAGTCGGCTGAAATAAGCAATCAAGAAATGGCAGATATCTATCATAAGAAGCCCCGCCTCGCAACGCATGAACGCATCACACAAATAACCATCCCCTCTAAGCCAAAAATCGAGAAATTATGTCAGTTAGTCAATGATTACATCGCCTATCTAGATACGACTTATCCCGATCTGAAAGAAACTTGGGATCTCAGCGTTTTCCCTGCATTAAATTTTCTTTGTCATGCTTGTGATTTTTCTGCGCTTTCTACAAATCCTTCATTATTAGACGATTTTTTCCTCACATGGCGAGGAGCATTAGATGCTATTCCTCAGTTAGTTATAGCAAACGATAAAAAAACTACCGATGAAATCATCAAACATGCGACAGCGATTTTGAAAGAACTTTTAAGTGTGTTGGATGGTTCAGGTGATTAAGTCACTCGTTGGATATACACGTCAGCCTTTCCCCAAGGGAAAGGGACGCGGATCACCTTCTGTATCCTCAGTCGCTCATCATTTGAGTAATCGCTCCAGGGGTAGCTCACTGTGATGATGCAAGAGCCCGGTTCAAGGACTTTGAGCTTTTCCCCAAGTTGACCAAGAAGGGGCTCAGGAAAACCGGTGCCATAAAGGTAGATCGCGCTTGCCTCTGAATAATCGACATCGAGGAGATCGCTATTTAAGTAGTGCAATCCTGGAAGCTGGAACTGGGATCCCTTTTCCACAAACTTAAGGATCCGTTCGACTCCTGTAACAGTGCACCCAACAAAAATTCTCATCCATAATGAGGTGCGCCCTGGACCACACCCTAAGTCATAGAGGTGGTCATTGGGCAGAATGTAGGCAGCTTTCATGATCTTATGGAGGGTGGTCAGGGGCGTTTCTCCATAGGTATGGATCTCCGCCTCTCCCCTTTGTTGCAAAAATTGACGACTGATCCGGTAGGGATCCTCGCGACATAGCTTTCGATCAAAAAAGCGGAATTCGGGATCGCGCCCATAGAGGCAGCGAACCTTAACCTCTTCGATCTGCCGTTTGAAACGAACGATCATTCCTAGGCAACTGTAAATGAAACGCTCTAGCATGGGAGCAGTTTAACAAAAACCGGACGATTGACAAGAGCAGAACTCTTCCTTTAAGATCCGCTTGCAAGATGGATAAAGTAAAATGCACTTGAGAAGTGTTGTGGGTGGCGCCCTTCTGATCGCCGGCAGTTGCATCGGAATTGGAATGCTCGCCCTTCCTGTGACCACTGGCACTTCTGGGTTCTTACCTGCGGTTGTTCTTCTCTTAGTCGCCGCCCTTTTCATGGGCTCCACTGCCCTGCTTCTCGTCGAAGTCGACCTAGATGATCGGGCAAACGCCAACATCTTATCGCTTGCCGAGCATAACCTCGGGCGCGGAGCAAAGGTGTGCGCCTCCATCGCCTATCTCTTTCTTTTTTATTGCTTGATGGTTGCCTACGTCACGAAAGGGGGGGAAGTTTTACAGCTGCTCCTCCATACCTGGGGAGCTCTTGGGGTGACCAATGGACTTGGCTCCTTCCTGCTCGTCGTCATTGCTGCAATCGCCATTTTTTGCGGAAGAGCTGCCGTCGATGTGATCAACCGTGTCTTTATGGCCGGGCTTCTTTTTTCCTTCCTCGTTCTCATTGTGATCGGGTTAGAGCAATTTAACCCTGTGAATTTAACCCATCGCGACTGGACAAAAACGATCCCTGCAATCCCTTTTGTGATTACGGCCTTTGGTTTCCACAACATGATCCCCACTGTTTCTGACTATGTAGGGCGCGATCGGCGGCGCCTCATTCAGGCAGTGATGTTGGGGGGCGGCATCGCCTTTATCGTCTACTTTGTGTGGATGTTTACGGTGCAAGGGGCCTCTCCTGTTAAGGGGGAAATCGGGATCCAGGCCGCTTTTGATCAAGGATGGATTGGGACACAGCTCCTCTATGCGATTTCGCAAAACATGATTGTCAAAATAGGAGCGCTCTATCTCTCCTTCTTTGCGATCATCACTTCTGTATTGGGGCAAGGGCTGGGGCTCGTCGACTTTCTCTTCGACGGCCTCAAATTGACTTATAATCGGACGAATCGGGGATGGCTTTTAGCCCTGATTTTTATCCCCAGCTTTGTCGCAGCGCGCCTGATTCCGGGCGTCTTTTTCCTCGCGTTAAAGCTTGCGGGAGGAGTTGCGGCCATTTTCCTATTTGGACTCCTGCCCGCTTTAATGGTCTGGTCTCATCGGAAGCGCTTTGCTGGGGCCGTCCCTTTAGTCAAAGGGGGCAAAGGGTTTCTGCTAGTGATTAGCGTCTGCTCGGCCCTTTTGCTGCTCTACGAGCTTTTTCACTTTCTGATGTAATTTCAACGCAGAGCGCAAAAGGGAAAAAAGAAGATTTTTACCATAGAGAGCACAGAGAAGAACAAGGGATTCATCGGCGCAAAGCGACGATGCTACAAGTCTCAAAAGGACTTTTGAGGACTTAAACGGTGTGGCTTTGCCGCATTTTCTTCTGCATTTCTCTCTGTGTCCTCTGTGTCCTCTGTGGTAAAAATCTTCTTTTCCTCCTTCGCTCCTTCGCGCCTCTGCGCCTCCGTGTTCAATTCCCCTCCCCTTTCACATGCAGAGCCATCAGGAAATCGTCGAAATATTGATTCCCCACCTTAACCCTTCTTCGCAAACATCCACCTTTCCCACCTGCTCGGCAACTAAATAAATGACCTCTGAAGAGGCAATTGTTTGTCGACCTTCCCTTCACTCAATTCAGAGGGGGAAGAGCAAAAGTAGCCAGGCTCTTGAGCAATCGCTCACTCCGCCTCGAAGATACATTTGATATCTTCTTCTTTTGCTTCCCGAATCGCGATGGTCATAGCGCACCAGCCATTCTCGTCCTCAAAGCAGCGCGGATCTGCTCTGGTGATTCAAACAAGATCGCATCGATCCCCAATTGCTTTGCCGCCTCCACATTTTCTAACTTGTCATCGATGAACACCACCTCATGAGCCGACAAGTTGAGCTCTGTCAGCAGAAATTCATAAGCTCTTAAATCAGGCTTTTCGATCCCCATTTCGCAAGAGAGCAAGCAGGGATTAAAAGGGGCATAAAGCCCAAAATCGCGCAGCAGCTTGGCAAGGCGCTCATCGATATTGGAAAGCAAGGCAACGGGCATTTGCTGCTCCCGCAATTTACCCACCAAAAGATACATTTCTGGATTGATACCAATCGCCTCTTTCATCACATCCTGGAAAGCCTCCACCCAATTGACAGGCAGTTCAATCCCCCTCTCTTCAGCATAAGAGACCCAAAACTCTGCATCCATTTTCCCCTGCTCGAACGCTCGCCTTTTTTCTTGATTGACCTTGTCAAATTCCCCCAAAGAAAGCTGAAACGATTCTCGAATAAAATGAACAACAGCTTCCCGGTGAGGCTCCCCCGTCATCACCCCCCCAAAGTCAAATACAATGGCGCGGGGAGCTGCAAGCAGAGAAGTTGTAGCAATAGACCTCTTTCGAAATTGATGAGGAGAGCGAAAGCATGAGGTTAGCAAGTAGAAGTCTCGGGCTGCTCTTGCGCTTGCGCGCATTGGAGCAGAATAGGCTATGAGAAGAAAGGCCTCATCT
>JAFEGQ010000208.1 GCA_018239785.1 Verrucomicrobiota bacterium | reverse complement strand
GAAGCGTGAGCAGCCCGAAACCCCTACCAGGCGGACTTTCTTTTGTAACAACTGATATCAGCGAATTTCGAAAGAGATCTAATATTAGGCGGGTTAAGATCGTCGAACCCCGGGGCTTTGACGCGGTAGAAATCCCAATTTTTGAAGTTAATTGGGTATACACAAAGCAGAATTTGTGGTTGCTCTTCAGCAACCAGAATCTGTGCGACTGCGTGTCGCACTTAGAGAGGATCGTAGCCGCCAGGATGCCAAGGCCCACATTTCACAAGGCGTTTGACGCTCAAATACAACCCTCGAAAGACTCCCTTCTTTTCGAAGGCTTCTTTTGCATAATGGGAGCAGCTGGGAAAAAAACGGCAGCTTGTGCCCAAAAGAGGGCTAATCATCAGTTGGTAAAGACGAATCAACAAGATGAAAAAATATTTCATGTTATCGCCATTTAAGTGAGCTTGCTTTCTAAGGATTCGATGCTTTTATAGGTCCCTGAGAAAAATTTTGATATCTGTTCTTTCGTTCTTTTTCCGTCAGCTGTATCGACAACAAGCTCCTCAAAAACCAGTGCTTGTGCTTCTGTGAACTCAACGTACGCATGATTAAGTTTGAGGAAGGTTAAGGCGGTCGCGACGGCGGTCCTCTTGTTCCCATCGATGAAGGGGTGGTTGCAAATGATATGGAAGAGATAGGCAGCTGCTTTATCAAAAATCGTCGGATGAAGATCTTCCCCAAACATTGTCGCTTTAGGCATAGCGAGCGCTGACGCTAATAGTCCTAAATCCCTGATTCCATCCATGCCACCATAATTTCGGATGATTTCAGCATGATCATCAATTACTTCTTGAATCGTGATAAAAATCATCTGTCGGACAGCCGTTTCATTAAGGCGTCATTTTCCTTGAGGACTTCTCTGAAGGCCTTCTGGTGGAGTGTATCGCTGACAGCCTTTACAGATTGAATGAGTATCCCTCCGTTGGGATCTATGGTGATTTGAAATAGGGCCTTATCTTCATCGAGTCCAGCAGCCTGTAAAATCGCTTTGTCGATCACCAAAGCTCGACTATTTCCATGATGAATGAGAGGCTTAATCATCTAACAATTCCTTTGTTCGTATATCCAAATGTTACAACATCTTTCTTTTTTTAGGCCATAGGAAAAAGAGGAGGTGTTTATTTATTCGGCTACCTTGTAGGATAGCGAACCAATCAGTTGCGCGAAAGTGGCGGAATTGGCAGACGCGCTAGCTTGAGGGGCTAGTGGGGGAAACTTCGTGGGGGTTCGAGTCCCCCCTTTCGCAAAAGATTCAACGGGTCAGGCTCTCAAAGAGTTTTTTTACTTTTCTATAGAGAGTCTCAGAGACCTCCATTGCAGCAATTTCTTTCCACTTTTGAGTGGCACTTAACATCAGCAAGATCGCCCTCTCCTCCTCTGAAAAGGGGAGACTCTCATGCGGAGCATGAGCTTGACAGTAGGCTCCATGTTCCAAGAGATGGGCTGCAAGGAGCGGTTGATGGCAGATCGAGCAAGTCTCGTGGTAGGTCGAAAGTCCCTCATATTTGAGGAGCTTGAGGAAAAAAGTGGTCCCTACAGCTAGCGCATTAGAGGCGTTGAGGCGGTGGAGAAGCTGGGCGACGAGGGCATATAAGAGAGTGGCACCTTTATTCTCGTTTTGTGTGGATAACAGCGCTTTAGCGATCTCACAGCCCGTTTCAAGCGCTAAGTAGTCGGCGCGCAAGAGCAGATGTTGGTCGAGTGTTTTTGCATCTTGAATTCGGAGCAGTGTCGAAGGGGGGCGCTCGATGAGGACAAATTCGGCGCGTGTCAAAGGGGTGACAAGGGAGTGGGAAAATTGGCGCGAGCGTTCGCTCCCTTTCACAAAGACAGAGAGGAGTCCTTGAGGAGTGAAAAGGGTGATGATGTGCTGCGATTCTTGGTAAGGAACCGCGCGTAAAACAATGCCTTCTACTTTCATAAGATTAATTTATCTTTTGTGAAATCCCCCAATGATACAACATAGCTTCTCTGCACCGATAGCTCAATCGGATAGAGTACCTGGCTTCGAACCAGGTGGTTAGAGGTTCGAGTCCTCTTCGGTGCGTTTCTTATTTAAATCAGGCAGAAAGGAGTTGTTTCATGACAACAACTACGAAAAACGGAGCTCAGGGGATTCATCTCGCGTGGATCGTCGTTAAAGACCTTGACGCAGCGATTAAGTACTATACAGAAATTTTAGGGATGGTTCTCAAAACGCATACTCCTATGTTTGGATGGGCAGAGCTTCAAGGGAGTGAGGGGGGAGCTATCTTGGGGTTGGCAGAGGCTAATTATGAAATGGACTTTAAACCAGGCAGCAATGCCATTGTCACCTTGACGGTGAGCGATATCGATGCTTCGATTAAGGCATTTAAAGACAAAGGGATGGAGTGCGTTGGAGAGATGATGGAGGTGCCAGGCCACGTGAAGCTGCAGCTCTTTACAGATCCAAGCGGCAACTCTTTACAGATCGTGCAGAAGCTTTAGAAGTGTTTAGGGAACTCTCTATAGGGGAGGAGCTGCTCTCTCCCCATCATCCTGTCGTAGAGGAAGCAGCAGCCTCCTCCCAAGATGGGAACGAGTTCGAAAATCCCTCTTTTTGAGTTATGGCGGCAAAAAAGATCCTCACAGCTCCTGTTAAAGTGCCAAGGAAGGGGATATATCCAAAAAAATTACCCCCCCCTTCTACCTGGAGAATAAAGCTTGTGTCTTTTTTGATGGGGTTCCCTCTTTGCTCGTATCAAACGTTACATAGCATTTGTCGGATTTCTCTGACGAAAAATTTGCGGATGCTGTAAAATTCGACATGCTTTCTATTTTTCGTTGCACTCAAAAAGAGTATGCAGAGGCCCTTGTAAAACAGCTAGGAAGAGGAAGCCGCCATGCGGCTTTGGTCTATTCAGAGCTGTTTCGTAAGGGGGAGATTCTCGGAGTGACTCCTGCCTTTAAAACGGCAAAAAAGCTGCTCGAGGAGATCAAGTCGGCGACTGTTTTTGAACTTCCCCAAGCCATCAGACACATTGAAGAGGGGAAAACGCGCAAGTTTCTTTTAGGAGAAGTCGAAGCAGTTGCGATTCCCATGGCAGCTGGGTGGACCCTATGTGTCAGTTCTCAAGTGGGCTGTCGGATGGGGTGTGCATTTTGCCAAACGGGCAAGATGGGATTGCTGCGCAATCTCACGGCTGAGGAGATTGTCGCGCAGGTATTTTATGCGGTTCATGTGGCGAAAATTCCTATTCGGAATCTGGTATTCATGGGGATGGGGGAGCCGTTTGACAACTATGAAGAGGTGATGCGAACGATTCGGGTGTTAACCGACCCCGGGGGCTTCGGGTTTGGTCCCCGCCACATTTCGGTCTCGACAAGTGGAAGAGTGGAAGAAATTTTGCGCTTTGCTCAAGAGGCAGATCCCGCCCTTAACCTCGCCGTTTCTGTCAATGCTCCCAATGATGCTGTGCGGGCGCGATTGATGCCGATCAATGACACCTATTCGATGCAAGACTTAAAGCAGGCACTCGAGGTCTACTTGCAACACCCCCGTCGCACTCTTTTAGCGGAATATGTCCTTATCAAAGATGTAAATGACTCTCTCCAAGCTGCGGAGGAGCTCGCTGCCTATTTGCAGGGCTTAAGGGTGAAGATCAACGTCATACCCTATAATCCAGGGACGCGGGGGATCTTTGCTCCCCCTCACCTTGCTCAGCAAGAGGCCTTTGTGGAGCGCTTACGCGCTTTAGGCTTTCGGGTGCTGCTCCGCAGTACCCATGGGCAGAAGATCATGGCAGCTTGTGGACAGTTAGGAGATTTGGAGTTGCGCAAGCAATATCGTCTCAAACATTTGGCCGCAAATACGCCAATCCATGTAAGGTAAACAACACATACAGGGGGTTTGCCATGAGTGAGAAAAACACTGCTGAAAAGCAAGGATGGGACGTTCATGTGATGGGGCGTCATGTTCAAGTGACTGAACCGATGAAGCAATATGCTCACGATAAAGTGCTGAAGATGGACCGCTTTGCTAACAATATCCTGCGCGCTTCGGTGACGATGGATATCCAAAAACTGGAGCATCGGGTCGATATCACTGTCAAGTTAGGACACACTAAAATTCGGGTATCGGCATCCTCTCCCGATATGTATGCCAGCATTGATATGGCGGTTGCGAAGCTGCATCACAAGTTAACTCGTTATCACCAGAGGCTCGCTGAGCATCATGCGCGTCCTATGTCGATGATCGAGATGAACGTCAATGTGATCGACACCCGTAAATTAAATCCGCTCGATGAGATCAACGATGAGATTGAGGAAGAGAATCTTAAGCGCATGGAAGCGGCGCTCAAGCCTCATCCTGTCGTGAAGAAAAAGAGCCTTAAACTAAAGACGCTACGCCTCAACGAGGCGGTGATGAAGATGGAGCTGTCAGACGATCATTTTCTGATTTATCGCTCTGAAGAGGACATGAAACTCAAAGCGATCTATCGGCGCCGTGACGAGACTTATGGGATCATCGAAATCGAGTGAGCAGCTTTTCGACCCTATTCGGGGCATTGCTGTAGCGGCGACGCCAGAAGAGTTGGTGCGGCAGAGATGGCTCCGTTTGATGCTCGAGCAGTTGGGTTATCCCAGGGGACTGCTGGCAGTTGAACGAGATATTGGGGCTACCCGCCGCGCAGATTTGATTGTCTACGAGAAAACCCAAGAGGGGTTAGCTCCCCTCATGCTTGTCGAATTTAAAGGGGGAGCGCTTCGAAGCGTCCACTTTCGGCAGGTGATCGGCTACAATCACATTCTTGGCGCCCCTTTCGTGGCTTTAGCCAACGCCCAAGAGTTCTTGCTAGGCTTTGTGGGTGGGGGGGGGAAGTATCAATTTACTCCTGGTTTGCCCTCCTACTTCGATCTTGTGAAGTTGGAGGTCTCTCACTTTAAAAATGACACCTTTTCAATTTCGAAGTGCGACAAATGCAGACTCCATTCTGCGCTGATTAAAGACCTCTATGGGGGTGCGAAATTCTAGCACTTTTCTCGGTCGGTTGTTCGGTAAATCTTCAATTTCCCGAACAGTCTCATCTGTTACTATACCCAAAACTCAGGTTATTTAGCTATCGAGGGGCTGCAAGGAGAAGGGGGCAGGCGCCGCTGCCTGGTTGAAAAGAAGTGGTCGCAAGAGTTTGTGTATCATACACTTGTCCTAAAGTGATATTAGTGGCATAGGGGCCACTATACAGCCACGTGGCGTCGTGAAAGACGAGCTTTGCGGAAGCTGCCATCATTTCCATATTATTGCGAGAATAGATTTGTAGGTTTTTGTAATCGTTTTTCTGATTAGTGGTGAGATCGAGAGAAGGGGTTGTGAGAATAGCCTGTGCATATTGATTGACTGCCATCCAGCAGAGAAAATCTTCGCCGAAATTTTGTTGAAAACGCCCCTGTGGAAGCACTTCATAGAGAAAACCATTTTCGGTCGAATGCCCCTCCCAAGGATTGCCGCAGCGATTGAAGGGCAATTGGGGGTCCTCTTTTGCAAAATTGCGGCAATCGCGCCAGAGCATATCGACCAGGTCGCGCATGGTCACGATCGTCCCTGTGGCTGAAATGACCTCTTGTGAAATGAAGGGATTGGGGGTTTTAAAGAGGTCGTCCCATTGAATCACAATGGCCGCAGCTCCTAGATAATAGCCATATTGCAGGTGGTGGCTGCTGTAAAGGGCGTTGAACTCATCTGCAGCGGCTGTTGAGCTGTTAGTGCCGCCAAGTCCAGCGGTAGTGCAGATCCCTCCTGTGAGGACGCTATCGGAAGAGAGGCCTTGAACGGCATCAAAGACGCCTACGAAATAGTCGCTTAAAAAAGTTCCATCCGCCTTTTGATGAGGCAGAGCCAGCCACGCCTGGAGCTCATCTTTAACTTGAGCGATGAGGTCAGAAGTGGCAGCTACGCCATTGCCGTTGGTCTGGCGCATGAGCTCCACCCCATAGAGAGCTGTGAGAGCGATCATGTAGAGCTGTCTCCCTGTCGCAAGGACATCTCCTTCCACAAGAGTGAGGAGTCGATCTTGGGTGAATCTCGACTGTAGCGCACGCCGTTGCTGCGGGGTGAAGGTCAGAGTTGTGGGAAAAAAGTGGCCTGTAGCCCAAAAAGTGGGAACTGGATTTTCTTGAAAGGTGAGAGAATTTCCTGTGGCCTTTTCAGCGAAAAGGGGCCCTTTAATGGCGTCGAGATAGGCATAAGCAACCGAAGGCGCGCCCCCTCCTAAGAGCTTTTTCCAACTGGGAAAGAGGATCAGAGGGTCATCATGGAGAGTGCCATCCATGATGTAGGTCCAAGTCACTTGGTCCTGCGTGCCAAAATCGACATCGGCGATGAGGGGAATGGAAGAGCGATAGGTGTCATACGTGGCTTCGACAACGGAGCTTGAGGGGATAGGAGGCAACACGGGCGGCGTAAGGACCGTAGATTGATAGAGATTAATGTCGGCATTGAGGTTCTGAGCGACGAAAATATTAAAGAGGGTAATGAAGGTATTGGTGGTGGTATTGACATTAACGGGGTTGAGCTGATTTCCATAAAAAAAGGCCCGTGTGGGGTCAGTTCTTGCAAGGACGGGGAGCAAATTGGCGAGGGTGTCGCAGTCGGGCCTTGTGGCTAAAGAGGGGAGATTGGCTGCAATCTGTGGCCCTACCCTCGTCAAGTAGCTATTGGGCCAAAGCATGTACATCGCAACGGGAGTGGCAACGCGTGTTTGGGCGACAATAGCTGACAGCTGAGGGTTAAAAGTGCCTCCTAAGGGCAACATGCCACTCGTGTTGAGAGCGGTGACTTGGATCGCAGCGAAGCGCAAAAAACCGGTGAATGTCCCCGTTGCCGTGAGGGTTGTTCGATCAAAGCTAAGATCAAAAGTCAAAGGAGCTATCGATCGCTCCAAATAGATGAGAATCGTCTGTCCTGTGCTCATCCCGAGTTTGAGTTTTTTCAAATCCTTGCTGACGGTGAGAGTTTTGACCGTGGCTCCTGTGAAAGTGATCAAGGGGGTGAGCTGAATGAATCGGATGTCGTGATAGGGATTGCCGATGACGTTGTAGTCGGTGAGGGATTGCAGAGCGGTGTCAAAGGCGCCTGGGCTTGGGGGATTGTTGGAAAAAAGAGAGTAGTTCATCTGGAGCGTTTGCGTTGTTGGAAGGGTGCAGATCCTCCGTAAAAAATTCGATTCGACACAGCCTACCGTGATGAGGAGGTTATTTGTGGGGGTGTCGATCCCTGCGGTGGAGTTGCTTTGAAAGGAGGGGAGCGTGAGCCCTACACCTGATTGCCCTTGACTGACGTAGAAGTAGCCTACGCGCGTCGTCTCTCCGCTTTGTGCGGCAATTTGTTGGAGCGATTGAAAGTCATTGGTGCGCGGGGGCTCTGTAGGATTGTAACGGCCCACCTGCGTTCCCCCTCCTGAGGCTTGAGACTGCAATTGGAGGGTGAAGTTGGTATTGCCTTGCGTCCCAAATTCTTGAAGGGTGATCCCAGATTCTTGGAAACCGAGCTGGGCAAACACAGGAGAGCAAACAAAAATGAAATAACAGATCCAACGCATAAGGGTTCCAGGATGCCTTCATAAGGGGATTAATGAAAGGAAAGTTAATTGGGTATATGGAATCGCTTTAGCAAAATGGTGTAAGCTCCTTCTGCAAGAAGGGATGGCTCAATAGGCTTGATCTTTTCGTCACTGCAAAGATACCAGGACTCTTCCTTGGGGGATTTGACACAACTGGTATAATGCCCACTTCTCAACGTTTTGCCTGCATGCTTGATGGAGCCGATGCATTCGTAGGGGGTCTTTTTTTTGCCCTGATTTAAGAAGATAATGTTGTTTTCTGGGAATTCAATCGGGAAATCGCACTTATTTCCGAAGTTATCAAATATTTTCAGCTGCGCAATAAGAAACTTGGGAGGGGCTTTGATCCGCAATGCTTTTTGAAAATTCACCTTCCCAGATTGTTTACCTTCCAGCTCGAAGAAGACCCTCTCGCCTTCCATGTCTTCGAAGGCAAAATAGTGATCGAGGGAGGTTTGCAAGCTTGTCCCTTTTGAGGGGGTAATAGAGATATGGTTTGTTGCTCCATCAAGAGGCGACCGATTGCCTTTGTACTTTGTATCAAGGGGGCGGAATTTAGAAAAGATTTGGAAGGGTTTCCACTCTAGATGATCTAATAGCTCCACCAAAAACGCATGCGCATCGTGTTGGTCTGTTAAGCGATTTTGAGGGAATTCCGTTGAGTTATTAGAAAAAACACTTTGTCTTAAAAGGAGCAATCTCTCCTCAGAGCGGTCTTGCGCGTATAAAATAGCGAACAGGTGCTCAACCACAGGCTTTTCTTGGTTTTCTTTGATCAGTTCAAGGATATCTGGGAGAATGAAGAGCAATTGCAAAGCCGAATTGATATAACAACTATTGCCGATGTTGGTGAGCGGAAATGGCTTGTCATAAGAGATTGCTTCAAGGAGAGGAGGCACCTCTTTTGGCAAGGTCTGTGAGGGGGGTAATTCGTATTTTATTTGGGAGTCCATGGGACTCACCGGAGGTTGTGATATTTTGAATAGTTCTGTCAGTTCCTTCCTACGTCCTTTTAGGTAGTTTGGTATCGACATGTTCTCTTCAATAAAAATTAATTTTACTATTTTTTCAACATCTAAATCCTTAAGAAGGGTTGCTACGACCTCCTCTTGATCTGTGGACGGCAGGGAGCAGAAAAGGCTCCAGAAGTCTGTTAAAGAGGATGTGAGGAGATCATTCTTTTTTATTAACTGAGCGTAGATTTCTCCAACTTTTTCGTCCCATTCATCCCGCGGGAGTTCTTCTAGCGCTAGTGTCCTACATTGCGGGGAGAGGTGGGGGTAAATATTTACTAGCGCCTCTGCAAAATTCCTACGAAAATATGCAGTAGTATTTTTGCTCTTTTCGATGAATGTCAATAGAGCATCCTTTTGACGGCCTCTATTTAATAGGCAATAGAAAAAGGGCTCTAGAGCTTTGGAAGCGGCTCCAGATTGAATAGGATGTGGACTCTCTAACCCATAGTCACCGATCAGACGGTATAAGACCTGCTCTTGCATTTCTGGAGACATGAAAGGGGAAAGGTGTCCTAAAGCTTCAATATAGGCTGCATTGTCCCTCTCATTCATTGAAAAGTGAAAATATATTCGATCTGTATCTTTAAGGTAAAAAGTAGGGCATAAGTAGGGGTAATAACTTGGTCTTAAAATTTTATTAACTGAAAGAGCGAAATCTAGTTGATCTATTCTATTCTTAGAGCGATTCTTAATGCATAGCTCCATTTTCTTCCGATATTCTAATTGCTGAGAAGTTCGAATTTCGAGAAGGGAGTTTTCTATTTTCAGGGAGTGAACTTCAAGGTGTGGGATGCTTTCACAGACCTTTATCATAAAGGATCTTCCCTTGAAGACTTCATGGGGTGTGAGCTGGAAGGTGTCAAAAAACTCTATAATTTCTTTCGTAACTTCAGTTTTATGACCTTTCCTCAATTGCCCTAAAAGAAAGGGGTATCGCTGATATCCCTCTGCCCATTTTAAGTTTTCACAGAGGAGAATAGACACCGCACTCAGATGCTCCCCTTGTTTGTCATGCCAAATGTCTCCATCGGCAAGGAGAGGACATTGGTCCAGGCCCAAGGCGTGAAGGGGATGACCCCTTAAGTCTAAATGCAGCAATTTTGCGCAGTTTTTTAATGTTAACTTTCGAAGCTTAGGGGCCCTTATTTCATAGCCCGTAAGATCAGGGCAGTTTTCAAGATGCAAAGATCGCAACGCGTTAAATTGGATCAGTTCATTAAACTGTCCTCCTCTGACCCATTTCGATAATGGCAATTCACTTACATTATTAAGACGTATTTTCTTCAGTCCAGGACAATAGACACTGAGCTTGGCCCAAGTTAGACCCGAACACCTAAAATTCGGACAATCAATGATGACCAAGCTCTCTAAATCGGGGCTGTTTTCAATGAGTTTTACGAGTTTATCTTCCTTCAGCCCCCCCCAACCTATAAAAGTAATGTGTTGCAGCGATTGCTGGGCCAGCACATCCAACAGCTCATTTTGCCAGCTGAGCAACTGTTGTGTGTTATTCTCTGTGTATTGGAAACGGGCGCGCGCTAACGCCTGCTCAATGAGCGTTGAATAGTAGGGTTGTTTTAGAAGTTCTTTGAGCTCCTGGCTATCTTTACTCACCCCTTTTTCAAAGAGTTCTTGTAGATCACCTAAATATTGATGCTTTGTTTGAGCCTCGAACAACTCTTTAACGCCATGGTCATCGCTGGCGTCGAAAATTTTGCCCTCCATGAGGGCATTTTGAAACTTTTGCTTTCCTTCTATTGTTTTAGAGACATTCACTTCCAGCGTGGAGGTGTGGATGATTTGCTCGCCCCCCTCTCTTTTCTCTTTTGTAACTTTGTATTGGGTCTGAATGGCTAATGCATCAAATCGCTGAACGACTGTGGTGTGATCATTGAATGTTTTTTTATAAATATGCGCCCATTGCCAGCTCAATGACTCTAACAGGTCGAAATGGGTCTTAAGGGTATGTTTGACTTTAAGAACGCCCTCTAAGCGGTGCCAACGCTTATAAATGGCTGCAATGGTTCCTGGCTCGAAGGCAATGGGGATAAAGCTGAAATTTTCAGAGGAAAAGAAGTAGTCAAAGAAGTAGTCAAGGGGCGCTAATCGGGTGAGCATGGGGAGTGTAAACAGCCCTTGTTGCATTGTCTCCCCCTTCAAATCCCCTACTATCCCTCGATGGAGAGTGCGGCAGTCGGTGAGCCATTCCCTCAAGAGTTGGTATCTATCTAGGCTTAAAAAATCAGCTATGGCCTCAGGGTCTAAAGGCTGATTCATTTCGGGAAACGCGAAGGTGACAGTTTTCACTTGGACCTTTGAGTCTATGGTCGTGTCCACCATAGGGGAGAAAAAGGAGTGGTCGGTGTCGATGCTGATGAGCTGCTCGCAGGGGGCGCCCATCGGATCTATCCCTTCGTTGAGAGTGAGGTTATCTTTTTTGTCATCCTCATATCCAATAAGATAGGTAGCAAAAACCTTAAGTGTGAAGTGGTAAATATCGAGTTTTCGAGTTTCTAGTGGGTTCTCTTTGCAGTTGGTACTCTCCTGGATTGTCTTTCCAGCTGGCTTTGAAAGTAAAACGGGGTAGGCTTTTTTTTCATTGGGTTTGCCGTTGTCAAGAGGCGTAAACAAGATGAGGCTCGCTTGAGCGCCGCTGCCTGTAAGTCGGTAGGTTAAACAATCGGAAGCTAACTGCCGGCCTGGTAATTCAGGGTAGGCTTTTAGGTAGGCGAATCTTTTATTTTTCTCAGAAAGAGGGATGACCACACGGCGTCCTTCCGAAAGTTTTTTGTTTTTGTCAAATTGGCCGCTTTTATCTAGAAGTTGTTGAGCAAACTCCTCTTTAAGAATCCCGTGACAGATCTGATTGTCTTTCACCCAGCTGATAAGGGCACCCTTTGCATTCTTCGGGATTTTTTCCAAATCGCAACGAATAACAAGTTTTTCGGTGATGCACAGAACCTCTTCTTGACGCTGATACAATGCCGACCGGGTCCCGTCAGGAAGAGGGACATGGGGCAAGATGTGTTCCAAGAGGAGCTTAGCCTGGGGAGATAAGTGTTGGTAACGCTTTAAGGCATTTTCATAGGTCACCCTCATTTTTGGAGACATGCCTCTGTAGAGGGTGCGGTGGATTTTTAAGTCATGGTCTTTCCCAAAGGTAAGGGCAGCTGCGATGCCTGTGATCCCCCGATCTTGCACTTCGAAAGGGGGAATAACCCCTTTTTGGAAGGGGTCGATAGGTTGGGAGGCGACAGCAGCAATTCCCTGAAGCCGCTCAAGAAGTAATGTCTCTACTTCCGTTAATTCTTTGAAACAAGAGCGGGACTTAAAGCGCTGCTCGAGCTCCCAATGAAGAGCAAAGGCCTCTTTTGAGGCCCGTTGGATCACCTTGAGCCAATAGGGAGAGAGAGTGCTTTCTAATTGTTCCACGATGAGAGGAACAAAGGCATTGCGTTGCCAGTCTTTAGCGTGCTTTTGCTGCCATACGAGCCCCAACGCAGGGGATAGGGGGGGCTGTTTGAGAGCCTTCTGTAACCCCATGTGGTAGAGATAGAGAAGGTTGACTCCATTTCCTGTGATGTTCGTCGTGTACAGGGCGCTACAGGCCATCTCTTTCACCTCATGAAGCCCCTTTGCCACAAAAAGGGCAAGTCCTTCTGGGGTCTGGGTTAACATTTCCCCTAGATGATGCCCCTCTTGATCAACGGAGCCATCCATGATTTGGGTGAGGGTTTCGAGAAGGTACTTGAGGAGGCCCCAATAGGGATCTTCTCGCATCGCTCCGTTCTCCACTAACAGAACCATATCTAACTTAGAATAGGGCAATAGCAGCTTTTGCCCTAACTCGCCAATCCCCACGAGTTGCCATGGGCAAGGGGCTTCGCCTAAAAATGGTAAGAAAAATTCCAGGGCTTTCTCTAGGGAGAGGATGACTTGATCGGTGTAAGTGGAAGGATCGGCAGTTTCCCGCTGGCGCCTGAGGGCTTGCCAAAGGGGTGGAGAGGCTTTAAGTTTTCTCGCCTTTTGTCCTGAAGAGAGCGAGATGCGCTCCATGCGCTGTTTAAGGCCGCTGTTATTAAAACCGGTTGCCTGAGAGCCTTCATCCACAGCTAATGTTCTCACCCAGTTGTAAGCGCTCTCTAACAGGTTCTCAAATGCTTTGAGATTTCGGTGTTGCGCGTAGCGCTCCAGCCACGGTTCAATCCACTTGGCAACAGCTTTCTCAAACGCCTCTGTACTGATCTGTTGAGCTTCTAAAAGATAGGGCTCGATGATCGGCTTTAAGGTCTGTTCATGGAGTGCGATGACCCATCCCTGGTTGAAGAAGAGGCAATGGTTATACCACTGCAAAACGTCTGTTTCGAGAAGCTTAAGGATAGTGTGGGGTGAAGAGATTTGAGCATCGCTAAGGAGGATTTTAAGCCGTTCATGGATATGGGGGATGAGGGGGCCAATGCACCTATTGCCGCTTTGCAATAGGATGGGAAGACTTGTTTGGATAAAAGGATCGTCAGAAGAGCCAAATTTCTGTTGCGTCTCTTGGATCATCTGACACCAGTGCTCGGTAGCTTCATAAAATCGGCAGTCTGTTTCTGTCACGATGGCAATTCGCAACATCTGCCAAAGCAGGGAAAGGGTAAACACCCTCTCCGCATAATCAAGCCTCTCATCTGTCCCCTCTAGGAGAGCTCGATGGAGAAAAGGGATACTTTCTTCAGAGGCGCTGTAGATTTTTATTTCCGCAAGCCCCGATAGCCACCGCTGCTTCGTAGTTTTCTCCCAAGGAGTCTCTAGGATGTATTTTTCCAAAGACTCCCAATGGGAGTGGGCAGAGGGATCAACTGTGTGGACCCAATAGCCGTATTGAAGCACCAGCTCCTGTAAGAGTTTCTGTTGTCCTAGTGTCATCTCTGCCCAGTCGGTTTCGTTTTTGAGCAGGAAGTCGCAGCCCTGTTGCCACTCTTTGAGAGCAAGTGGGGGAAATTTTTTTGCAAGAGCGTCTAGGGCTTCTTGGGTCATCTTCTGTTTTTCTGTCAGCAGCTCATCTGCAGATCTCTTCTTAAATAGATAAGGGGCTTTTCTGATCTCAAGGAACAGCACATTAGAAGAGGGCAGTTCCTCCTTTAAGACGATGCGAGTGAGGCTTAAGCGTTGGTCGACCTCTCCCAAGACTTTTTCCCGTTTGTTTCTAAACGCTTCTAAAAGATTTGCTGCTGTCGGTCGCTTATGGGGCTCCTTTGCCCGGCACCAAGTCACCCATGTGCGGAAGGTGGGAGGGATCTGGTCCGACTGGCAGAAACGACCCATGTTATATTTAACGGTCCATTGTGCAGAACGGCGCTCTGCAATCTCGCAAAGGAGGGTCCCAAAAGCGTAGATATCTGAGCTTTCACTAAAAGGGGGAAAACTGTTGGGGGGATTTTTCCCCCACACTTCTGGGAAAGCCACAGATAAGTCGTCTTTAGGAAAGCATGGAACCCAAGGAATGAGCTCAGGACCCCAATATTCCCTACTCCCGCCCCAATTAGAGTTCAGCTTGGGGTGCTTTTTGAATTGCACAGTCCCAAAATCGGCGATTTTAGCTCGCCCCTCTCCATCCAAGAGAATGTTATCGGACTTGATATCGCAGTGGAGGATTCCTTGACTGTGCAAATAGCTTAAGCCCTCTGCAACGTCAGAGCTGATCTGTAGCCGCTCTAACCAGGGGAAAGGCTTATTGTCCTTAAAAGTGAGAGACGCCAAACTCCCTTTTTCCATGTAGGGGACAAAGACCCATCCCTTATTAGGGATTTCTCCCAAAAAAGAGAGCAAGCGGGGATGATGGGTCTCTTTGAAGACCTTTAGCTCTCTTTGGAAAGAGATGCTCCCTGGCTGCAAAGGGATTTTGACGACCACTTGCTGCTCGCCCCAATCGACTAGATAGATGGTTCCTTCGCCCCCTTTTGTCAAGTAGTTCCCAAGACGCGGTTTTTTGCCGTCAAGATGGGAGGCTGTTTCAGACAAGACGAGATGGCACACTTGTCGATGTTGAGGCCAGTGTTGATCTTCACATGCAGGGCTGCAATAGCGCCCAAGATGACAAAGTGCACACTCTACAAGCTTTTGGTCATCTGTCCCGCACTGGTCACACTTCTCCTCATTTTTGGATGGAGGAGGGGGTAACTTTTGATCGATGGGGAACATCTACTCGCCTTTGAGCAATCTTGTCCGAAGACTTTAGCCAACTAGGCTATTTTTGTAACTTGGTCTGCCTCCGAAAAACCAATTCTTCAACTTAATTGGGTATATTTTGGTACAATCGACCCCATGTCAATTTTTGAAAAAAATCTTGCCCTCCTTTTTGAGAAAGCTCCCGATCTCGCTTGGCGCATCCAAACCTCTTCCGTGGCCACCTCTCGCCCTCCTTATGAAGAGGTGGAGATCCCCAAGAGAGATGTGGTTTATCTCTTTGGTCTTGGAGCCTACCCGAAGGGGCAGTGCGGAACTCTTGTGCTGCTCGAGCACGATGTGGGGAGATGGAAGGGGTGGCTCTCTTCAAGGCGGGCGACTTATTTTTTAAACAAAAAGGAGGTTCTATGCGCCTATTTCGACCCTGAGAACCCCAATGATCCCCTTTTTCCCTACCTCTACTCCTATTTTTCTACTCTTAAAGTGGCTGTGATGGCGAGTGCCGAATACCGAAAGAAATATCCAGAGATTGCTTGTTATTTGCATTTACGCATCACAGGCGATAGCGCTGCGAGTTGCCGTTTAGTGGACGAATACAAGGCCCTTTGCCATCGATTTTACGCAAATTTTTACAAAAATCTGCGCCGATTGCCAGAAGCTGTTTGGGGGACGAAGCTCTTTGGGAAGTTTGAAGGGGTCCCAGCGATCATCTGCGGTGCAGGCCCTTCGCTCGACCGTAATGTCGCTCTGCTTTCTACTTTGAAAAATAAGGCGCTGATCTTTGCGGGGGGCTCGGCTCTCAACGCTGTGAGTTGTAACGGGGTATTACCCCATTTCGGGGCAGGGATCGATCCCCACTTCCTTCAGTTTGAACGGTTGAGGATGAACCAGGCATTTCAAACGGCGATGTTTTTTCGCTCTCGCTGGTACGAGGGCTCTTTGCCTTTCATCCAAGGGACGCCCCTTTATCTCAATGGATCGGGAGGGCAAATGGTCGCCAGTCGAGCAGAGGCGCATTTAGGGATCGAAGGAGAGGCGCTCGATGAGGGGTTCAATGTCGTGAATTTTACGGTGGAGGTGGCGCGCTCTCTTGGCTGCAATCCTCTGATTTTTGTGGGGCTCGATTTGGCTTACACGCAAGGAGCGCAGTACGCTCAAGGGGTCCTTTACGATGTCGCCATCGATGAGGAGAAGCTTCTCTCTCCAACACATTATTACGATGTCCCGCTGGAGAGAGACAATATCTATGGAGAGAAGGTCTATACCCACTGGAAGTGGCTTGCAGAGGCCAAATGGATTGGAGACTATCAAATGCAGCACTCTCAGCTGACGATGATCAATTGCACCGAAGGGGGGATCGGATTTCCAGGCATTCCTCACAAGACATTGGAGCAAGTGGCTAGAAGCCACTTGAGGCGCTCGTATCCTTTGGAAGAGTGGCTCCACAGTGAGATCCAGATGGCATCAAAGCACAAAATCGAGAAGGAGAGGGTGGATTCTTTTACAGCGGAGCTTGAGAGCAGTCTGCGCAGGTGTGAGGAGCATTTGTCTTTGCTTGAGCAAGAGTGGATGGAGATGGAAAAAAGGGTCGATCAGCTGCCTCCCCACTTGCGCTCAGGGCGCGCAGCTCTCCTCGAAGTTGAGCTCGAAGGAGAAATGGCTTACGAGGCGATCTTGAGTGTTTTTAGCTATGTATTTCAAAGTCAGATGAACCGCCAGCTTGTTGAGGGGGATCTCCTCACAACGTTGCGCCTCGAAAGGGAGAAGTTCAGCCATTTGCGCGATGCGGTTTGCCTGAACTTGCGACTGCTGACCAGTTAATCTGCTATGCTTGCCGGTACTGATGTCCAGTTCATTCAAATTTTTTTCTGTAATTGACATTCTCCTACTGTAATCTTAAATTGTCGCGCATGAAAAAATTATGTCTCGCTTGTTTTCTCTTTATCTCTCTTTTGGGGAATCGAGAGACTTGCCCTCTTCCTCCTGTGGGGATTTCTCTTGAGCCCCTTGAGCTAATCGAAGGGTGCGTAGATGTTGTGAGCGGGGCCTATATTGCCTCTGTCGCGGAGGTGGTTGTCAACTGCCATGAACCCATGCAGCTTTACCGACAGCTCATTTCGCGCAACGGCGATAGGTCCTCCTATTCTTATTGGCAGCTGGGAAGAGAGTTTTTGGATTTTAGTTGTCCTGGTAACTCTTCTAAAGAAAGTAGTATCTTCCAGCTGATTGGGGAGGCCGGAGATATTGCGAAATATAAAGTAGATGTGAGGGGCATTAGCCGCAGCCGTTGGGGATTTCATCATCGAGGGGACCCCTTTTCCCTTACCGTCGACCCCGAAGATGGGGGAGCGAACCCTTCCCTGGAAGACCTTGGGGGGCGTACCCATCCTCTGAACAATGCCTTGAAGTATGGCCTCAGCAGTGTCGCAAAGTGGCACCACTATGGAGATGACGCGTTTACTCTTCGCAAAGGCAGTGGCGAGATGCGCATCTATACCCACGAGCGCGGTTTGTGGATGGACTACAGGGACTGGGCTCAAAAAGAGTTGGGAAACGACTTTGGATGGTGGAATATTCATCGTCCCGCTAAGCAGGAGACCTTTTTACTACGCGAGGTCATTCGCCCCAATGGCAACCGTGTGTTTTATTCTTACGATGCTCACAACGAGCTCGTCGAAATTCGTTCAGCCAATGGAGAAGACAACCAGACGTTTGGATGGATCCGGATTGCTGATGACCCTGACGATGAGTTGAAAAAGCTCATCACAACAAGCGATGGGCAAAAGGTCTCTTACGCACTTGTGAGCTGCAATAGAACGCATCTTTTCAAGGAAGTGCAAGGTCCTGGGAAAAATGTCGAATCTTTTATCTATGACAGTAAGGTATACGGACATTTTAAAAATGCCCTCATTTCCCATTCCGTTCAGGGCAGAGAGCTCAGGAGGGTAGAGTACCACCAGAACTTGGATCCTTACTTCGGATCTGGAGAAGACTCAGGAAGAGGAGGTAAGGTCAGCAGCCTCTTAGCCCCTAAGGCCATGCCATGGAGTGACAAAACTCTTTACGAATTTTATTACTCTCAACGGCTAACGAAAGTGAAGGATGCCGAAGGGGAGACTGCGGTTTACAAATTCGATAAAGAAAAAAGGCTTCGCGCGCTTGAAAAATGGGGCTGCCCTGAACGACCCACTCCCTATTTATGGCAGGATTGGGACAAGAGGCAAATCACCAGGCGCACTATAGGAGGGAGAAATGAGCGGTGGCCCGAATTTATCGAGGCCTCTTTTACCAACAAATTTGTCTACGATAATCGCTATAACGTCACAAGAGTCTCTCTTTTAGGGTACCTAAAAGGGGAGGGTGGGCCGACTCAAGACGAGTATATCACGAACTACACCTACTCTAATGATGGCTTCAACCTCCCCCTTTCTCAAGCAGATGGCATTCGCACCATCGTTAACCGTTACAAACCTGGCACCGATCTTCTCATTGAGCAGAAGATGTACGAAGGGGATCAGCTTCGAGAAGAGGTCAAGTTCGACTATGACGCTAACGCCGCCCTCATCCTCAAGACTCAGCGGAGAGGGAGTCTAACTCTTATTGAAGAGACGAAACGGCGCCACGACGGCATGCCTCTCGTCGTCATCCAAAAAACCCCTCAGGGTCAACTCGATCGCACCGTTTTCCATTATAACGAGCGGAATCAGGTCGTTCAAACCGACCATTTTGATGCCAATGACAAGCGCTGCTACAGCCTTTTCACCGAGTTTGATGATTCTTTCAGGGTCATTTCCCAAACAGACCTCCTAGGACGCAAGACCCGCTATCATTTCGACCCCTTCGGCAATCCGCAATCTACCTCTGTTGAAGGGGCTAAAGCGGAAGAGCGGTTTGAGCATGACTTGATGAACCGCCTCACTAAGAAGATCATCTGCGATCTTGCGACAGGCCAGCAGCAGGTGGAGGTCTATGAGAGGGACAAAATGGGGCGAGAAATTGCTCGCATCACCCCTTTGGGGCACCGCATTACCTTCAAACGCGACACTCATGGGCGCATTATCGAAGAGAGGCAAGAGCCGATCCGCACGCCCCAAGGATGGCAGACTCCCCTCGTTGTTCGAGATTATGATCCTCTCGACCGGGTGATGGCTGAGACAGACCCTTTAGGAGGAATCACCCAAATCGCCTATACAGCTCGTGGCGAGTGGTGCTTTAAAAGACACCCCGACGGCACTGTTGAAAAGAGATACTTTACTCTCGATGGAAGGCTCGAGCGGGAAATCCATAAAGACGGCAGTTGCACCCGTTATACTCGCGATTGCCAGGGAAAAGTTCTCTCTCAAGAGCGTCTTGGGCCCTTAGGCCAAGTCTTCAGCCAAGAGACCTTTGTCTATGATGGAGACCTCCTCCTTCAACACATAGATCCCCGAGGTTTTACCACCCATTACTCCTACAATGAAGCGGGAGAGCTGCTGCAAACGCGCAAAGAAGATGCTCTCACAGAGTATACGTACGATGCATCGGGGCGCAAAGCCACCGAGATCTCTTGGACCGATCTTCATCACTACATCCTCAAACGGTTCGAGTACGATCTGCTTGGCCGAATCATTGCCCAGCAACTTGAGGACGAAACCGGCAAGGTCTATCAGCGCAATGAAACGACTTATGATATAGCTGGCAACGTCATCAAGACGTCGACTTTGCTCTCTTCGACCAGCACTGATTACGACTATCTGAATCGCCCCATTCGACAAGTGGACGCTCTTGGACAAATTACCACCATTTCCTATGCAGAAGTCCCTTTCGAGGGGCAAAAGGTCCGCCTTATTACCACCACCGACCCCCTCCACAGAAAAACTCTCTCCTACCAAGACAGCAAGGGGCGCGTTTTACGCGAAGAACAAAGAGACGCTCAAGGCAACCTCCTCTCTCAAGTCGATCGGTTTTATGATCTCAATGGCAACGAAATTCGCCAAGAGCATCAAGTCCTCTCCGCAGGACAGCCTCTGCGTATCTATGCCTTTGGCAGCACCTATGGCCCAGGCAATTTGCTCCTCCAATCCACTGAAGGGCTGGACACTGAGCTTCCCCGGATCACTCGCTACTCTTACGATAGCTGTAGTCGCCTGAGCTGCACCATCAAGCCAGATGGCGCTCATCTCTACAGAACTTATGATGACCTAAGTCGTCTCGCCACCCATGAAGGGCCCGATTTTTCCTATACTTATACCTACGACCAAGCCGACAACCCCACCGCTGTCAATCAGGTGACCCGCTCCTACGACTTCCAAAATCGCCTGATCGAAGAAAAAACTCCTGCAGGCACCATCAGATACTGCAGAGATCGCTTGGGGAGGCGCACTCATCTCGCCTATCTCGACCAAGAGGTGAGCTACACTTATCGAGGTCCTTACCTCGCCACTGTTTCTTCCCATCAGCTGACTCACCACTATCTTAACTATGACTGTGAGGGGAGACCCACCCTGGAACAATTGCCCGGCGATTGCGGAACAAGGAAAAAAAACTACGACCTCTCAGGGCGCCTCGTCCATCTAGAGACCCCCTACTTTTCGCAAGATCTCACTTACAATGCTGCCTCTAATCTCACCCACTTAAAAACGGGTTTCCTCTCTAATTCCACCTGGCAAGAAAGAGAAGAAATTTTTACCTATGATCTCCTCGACCAACTTGTTTCAGAACCAGATGCCCATTATGCGCACGATTCGATTGGCAATCGCCTCTCTTACAACGAAGAAATCTACAGCTATAATGGACTCAATGAGCGGTTGGAAGACCCTTATGACTTGTGCGGCAGACTTCTCCAAGCAGGCTCCCACTCTTGTTCCTATGACAGTTTAGATAGACTCACTCATCTAGACGACAAAGCGTTGAGTTACGATGCTTTCCATCGGAGAGAAGACCTTCTCTATGACGAGCAGATGGAGCTAGGGGATTCAAACAACCTCCGTATCCTTGGAAGAGCCCCCTCTCGAGAAATAGGAGCGATGGTTCTTACCCTGCTCGAGGGACAGCTATTCATCCCCATCATGGATCATTTGGGCTCTGTTGTTGCTCTTGTAATTCCCGATGGTCGCCTTTATGAGAGATGCCTCTACTCTGCTTTTGGCATCGCTTCGGAGATCACTCAAAACCCCTGGGGCTTTTGTTCAAAGAGAAAAGAGGGGGAACTCCTCTTTTTTGGGCGCAGATACTATCATCCTGAGTCAGGGAGATGGATGAGTCCCGATCCTGCAGGGCATGTAGATGGCCCCAATCTCTATGCCTATTGCCACAACAATCCTCTCGGAGAGATCGACCCTTCAGGGTTAGCAGCTCTCGATGCGAGCTACTACAGCTCGCCCCGTTATTTCGATCCAAGCCCAAGCTTCCTAGCCGTGTCAACCCCTAAGCCCGTAGGGTTTAAATCCACCTGCCGAATTATAAGAAGGAACTTCTCCGATTTCCTGTCCAGCCCCCGCTTCCACGGGGGACTCCAGATGATCGGGGGATGGTGCGAGATGGGGGTAGGCGCTGGACTCATGGCCACCGGAATAGGCGCCCCCTTAGGGGGCTTTCTCATGTTCCATGGAGCTGATCAAATGGCAGCTGGTGCAACGACGCTATATACCGGCCGCTATACCCCTACAGTCAGCGAGCGCTTTTTGCAGAAATGTGGGATGTCTCCACAGATGGCCGCTACCGTGAACAACGGGATCAGTTTGGGAGGCACCCTGGGAGGGGGAACTCTTTTCCGCAGATATACCTCCATTGTGTATCGCCCTAGTCCGGTTTATCACTATACGACTTCAACGCCTGCTATTGTTCCGAGAGCTGGGCCAGTAATAGATAGAAGTTCAATTTTTATAGAAAAGAGCGTACAGACTAATCCATTGAAAGGAACAAGTTATACTCCAAAGGTAATGAGGGATATGAGACTCAGGGCGTTTTGATGAAAAAGAATTGACATCTCCTCCGTGGTAAAATGTAGACTCCTCTCTTCCAAAAGAGGAGATAAGCATGGCAAAGCGCAGAAAGGACAAAGAGTTTGCAGATCTTACACAGGACATTGACTTAGAGAAATTCCGAGCTAG
>JAFEGQ010000207.1 GCA_018239785.1 Verrucomicrobiota bacterium | reverse complement strand
ATGGGTCACAGTGAAGAAGTATTTAGATATGACGCCCTTGCTGAATCAAGGGATGAACGACGAATAATTGTGAGGGAGTTAGGGAAGAAGAGCGAATTTACAGACAAACGGTTGCTTTGCCATTGTGGAGAGTAGGGTTGAGACTTGAACGGGGTTCCCAGAGAGATCATAAGTGGTCTCTTTGCGCTGATAGACTTTGCCTGTTTCATCTTCTACTTGCTCAGCGATGACCCGATCGAGAAGATCATATTCGAGCCTTGTGAGGGTATAATGGCGGGGATCGGACCAAAAGCGCTCAGTGTCTTTTCGGCCGCATGCATCGTAGGTGTACTCAGTGAGAGCCTCTTCTTTGCGAGTAGAAAGGACTCTCCCCGCTTCATCATAGGCATGATCGGTAGTAAAACCTAGGGGATCGGTGTGGGTGAGAAAGAGGTCTCCATCATAAGTAAAACTCTCTTGGGAGAGGATCTGTCCCGAAGGAGCATGTCTCTCCTGGGAGAGGACGCGCCCTTTGTAGTCACGGGTATAATGGGTGACACTGCCGTCCTTGTGAATCTCCTCTTCAAGCTGCCCTTCAAGAGTGAAATACCGTTTTTCAACCGTACCGTCGGGGTATTTTTTGAAGCACCAATCATTGCGATCGGTGTAAGCAATCTCCGTGACCCCACCTTGAGAGTCAGTTTCTTTGATGACGCGATCGAGGAGATCATATTCCCGAAGAATTTTTGGGCTCTGCCATCCTTCTAACGTGCGGATCTTCTCTTGCTCCTCCTCTAAAATCCTTCCGTGAGGATCTCGATGGAAAGTGATGGTGGCGTTAAGAGGAGTGACGAAGGCAATTTGCCGGCTCATTTTGTCAAAACGGGTGTTCTCTACTTGACTCTCCCCTGTGACAAGATCGTGAAGGCTCTTTTTAGTGAGCCGATTCATCTGGTCATATTCAAAATGGAGCTCTTGGGTGGTCCCTTCTAAATGAGTGATAAGAGGGTGATTAAAGTTGTCGTAAGTCATTCGCGTCTTGCGCCCTAGGGAGTCTGTTTTGGCGATAACTCTCTCACGCTCATCAAACTCGGTGAAAAGGCTGTAACGGTAGTGATCATTTGCGTCGAAATGGTCGGTTTGGATGACGTGATTGCGTTGGTTGTAATGGAAAACAGTGCGCTTGAGCTGTCCAGAGGGAATTTTTTCGACAATTTCTAAGGGAACGCCATCTTCGCGACGTTTGGTCTCTTCAATGAAAGTGAGAGAGCCGATGTTGTGAATGAATCTTAGAAATCAATGCGGCATTTTTGTCATAGTCGAGGGCAATCTCTTCCCGAAGTTCCCCATTTTCATAGATCTTTCGCACAATGAGGAGATCGGTGCCGGGGCGATAGTCGTTGACAATGCGCACAGCTCCCTTCTCTTCGGACAGAGGAAGATTAAAATCACCATAGGTGTAGCTCGTTTTAACTTGCTCGCGCAGCTCACGGTCTCTTAAAGGTCTTGCAATTCTTCCGGTTAAACTTCCTATTAAAATCCGCTCGACAACGTTGTGCCGCTTGTCGTAATGGAAAGCCTCCTCAACAGAATCTGTGAAATCATAGGGCACACAGTACTTTGTAACCCTGCGAGAGCCTAGGTCCCCCTCAGGGCTCCAAGTTTGGAAAAGAGAACTTACGGGAAGAGTGTTGCCCTGATTGTGCCTCATCATCGACTCAATCTGCCCGCCTCGAACTGTATAGAGTATCCTTCCTCCCTCTATCTCTACTCGATGGTAAATCCCACCTCCTACCTCGAGCGAATAGAGGTTTTCGAAAGCACCCCCTTCTCCTATAGGGGCTGATATCGTTTTTCTGAGGCAATCGATTTTTTGAGAGTTCTTAAATCGGTGATCCTCCAGCTTAAGAAAACAACGCCTCTGGACAGACTGAGCATCGAGGGCTAGCTTGTCCTTGCCACGGGCATAGCGAAAGCCCTCCATGATCCCGTCCGAATGGACAATAAAGCTGGGGAGCGTTTTTTTCTTTTTAGAGTTGGTAGGGTCAGAGAAGGTCTCCATATGGATCCGAACTGTTTGCCCATCGCTCGTAGTGACGATCTTCTCCGATCTCTCATGCTGAATCTGAATCCATCCAAAGGTGTGAGAACCATCCCGATTTGCGGAGCGAATGGCGATCAGTTGATCGTTACCGTCGTAAGAATAAAAGATCCGATTGCCGTTAAGTCGGATGACTTCGCGCAGCAAAAACGTCTCTTGTTTAGGTTCTTTATTTTCCCCTTTCTTCCAACTTCTGTAGTCGCTCCAACGCTTCCTCCCATGGGTGTAGATCCGCACTTCTCCATCCCCTTTGTGGAGCGTAAAGGCGTCTTGTCCATAGTGAGCATGCTCAGGAGCGACTGCGCTGTAGCGCAGGTTATTGTTGCGGGGATTGGTCCTCCCGCTAATCTCCCCGTAAGAAGTATTAGAAATGAGCTGGTCAGGATCCACCTCTAAGAAAAAAGGGACTCCTCTGTGCTGAAACCCCCAATCTTTTGGCCCGCGAACGATATACTCAATGACATCTCCAGCTTCCCCGATGATCCGAAAACGGCTGTCTTTCCCTTTGGCATGCCGCTTGGCTTTAAAGTCGAGATACTCTTTGCCCAGCTGCCAAAACGAAGTGCTCCCTTTGCCATCTCCAGAAGAAACGAGCTGTCGATAGAGGCTAATGGGCTCGTGGCAGTTGACGGTGACTTCCACGGTAGAGCCAATATAAGCACCTGTGGCCACATCGACACATCCCGCGAGTAGCCCTAAAGGCTCAACGGCAACTGTGGTGGGAGGAATAGGGCAAGTTTCTCGGTTGGCTATGAGAGAGGTAAAGAGAAAACAGGTAAGCAGGAACTGTTTCATGCAGAAGACAGTAAGAATTTCGTGCGGAAAATGTCAATCAAGAAGAGTGGATCATTTTCCATGTCTGCGCCTTTGCGTTCCATTATCCCAAAAAGCGAAAGAGCGCCTTAGCGTTCTGAGCAGTTTGCTGGGCCACTTCGTCTAAAGTGATCCCCTTGAGGTCAGCAATGCACTTGGCTACCTCTTTGACATAGGCGGGCTCATTGCGCTTTCCTCGATGAGGAGGAGGCGCAAGATAGGGAGCATCCGTTTCGATCAAGATCCTCTCTAAAGGCAGCTCTGCAGCCACCTTCTGGAGCTGCTCGCTCTTTTTAAACGTCACGATCCCCGAAAAAGAGACGTACCAGCCTCGTTCAATCACCCCAAGGGCCTCTTGGAGGGTCCCCGTAAAACAATGCAGAACAAGGCGGGGCAAGGAAAACTCACTTAAAATCTGAAATAAATCGGCAAAAGCATCGCGACAGTGAATCACAAGAGGCAAGTCGCGCTTCATGGCAAGCTGGGCATAGCGCCGCAGCCACTTTTGCTGCAGCCCTTTGGGAGAGTACTCATAATGGTAGTCAAGACCTGTCTCACCAATTGCAACAAGCTCAGAGGCGTGCTGCTCCACAAAAGGGAAAAAAGACTCCCCCTCTTTTTCGACATCGTGAGGAGTGGTGGCTGCCGCCAGATGAAGCCAAGGATATTGGGAGCGGAGCTCTAGCCCCCTTTCAAGGGTTTCTAAATCGGTGCAAATGTCGACAATATGAGTCACCCCTGCAGCTTGGGCCCGCTCCAAAACCGCTGCGCGGTCGACATCAAAAACATCATCACCAAGATGGGCATGAGAATCGATCATTGCACCCAAATAGCCTGAGGAATTGGTTTTGGATCTGCGTGAAAGCTCTCGCGGTTCGACGATCTCAACCTGCTCAATATTAGTAATATTGGGTTGGTTGAGATCGTCGAACCCCGGGGCTTTGACGCGGTCCAAATCCCAATTCCTCAGGTTATTTGGGTACACTTTGCATTTCATCGAGCGCATTGAATAAAGCGCCAGGAGTCAACATTTGTGGCAACACTTGTGGCTCCTGATCAGCTCCGTAGAGCACGTAGAGAGGCACGCCGTTGCGCCCAAACTTCTCTAGCTCTGCAGTGATCACAGGATCCCGCTTCGTCCAGTCGGCCTCCATCATGATCACCCCTTCCTTCACAAAACGCTCTTGCACCGACGCTGTATTTAGAGGCACGCGATTCGCTTGGCAAATGAGGCACCACTTGGCTGTAAAATCGACAAAAACGGGAACATTTTGCTCGCGCAATTGCTGAAATAAGACAGGATCCCACGCGACCCATTTGCCAGCAACCACCTCAGAAGAGCTGCTTGCTACGACCGGGTGCCCTTGGGCGCCGCCACTTGACACACGCGCTCCCACCATCAACGCAAACACCACCAAAACCGCTGTTACCCCATAAGCGAGATAACGCCTTTGACGGGCAATGATAGGCGTGCCCCATTTGCCATAGATCCAAGCAGCAACGCTGAGCACGAGAAGAGCAAACAAAAGGCCTACAAGGCCGAAACTCGAGTCCACTTCTGCTTGGAAGACCCAAAGAAGCCATAGCACTGTCGCCAACATCAAAAAGCCCATAGCCTGTTTGAAAACGACCATCCAAGGGCCTGGCTTCGGCAGCTTGCGGAGCAACTGGGGAAAGGCCGCCAAAAGGAGATAGGGCAGCGACATCCCAAGGCCAATAAAGGTAAAGACCAGGAGGGCAGAGCCAGCCGAAAGGGTGACCGCATACCCAAGTGCCGGAGCTAAGAAGGGGCCTGTACAAGGGGTCGCCACAACAGTCGCAAGAACGCCACTTAAAAAGGTAGCCATGCGCCCCTTCTTACCCTGAACTTTTCCGCCCACAGTGGTCAAAGAGGTGCCAAATTCAAACACCCCAAGAAGGCTTAATCCCAAAGCAAAGATCACCATCGTCAACACAGCGAGGAATAGAGGCTCTTGAAGCTGAAAGCCCCAACCCACTCCTTCCCCATAAGCGCGCAAAACAAGCAGGACAATCGCAAGAGCCCAAAAAGAAACTAATACACCAAAGGTAAAGAAGAGACCGTGCTCAAAAATTTGTTTTCTATTTCCCCCAGCCATGTTGACAAAGCTCAAAATCTTGAGGGAAATCACCGGAAGGACACAGGGCATCAGATTGAGGATGAGTCCCCCTAAAAACGCGAGAAAGAGGGCCACTCCAAACCCAAAAGCCACACCCGTTGAGACAGGTAGAGGAGCTCCTCCTCCCAATGCAGCCATCACAGCCCCTTCCACTTGGTAGGCCATCGCTGTCGCCCCCGTCGCATCTGCAAGCACTAATACGCCAGAGACTTGGGAAATTTTTGAAGCATCTGCATGGATCGCTAGGCTCAAGCCAGCAGGAGTGGCTTTCAACTCATGCGCTCTGCTGTAGTCAAAGCCCTCTGCAAATTCGGGGTCGGGGAAAAAATAAGCCTTGGCGATCTTCTGATGATTGGCAGGCTTAAGATGGAGAACCACCTGATCCCCCTCTTTTTGCACTTGCACAGACTCAAGCGATTGAGGAAGAAAGGAACGAGCTTTAGCAAACAGAGAAGCCACCTGAGGGTCTGCTTTAGGAGCCGTCGCAAGAACAGGTATAGAAATATTTACTTGATTGCTTCCGGGGGTGCAACTATCTTTACAGGCCACATAGTTGACCCGCAAGCCAAGATCAATCGCCTCCATGGCCATCGCTTCAGGAGGAATCACCTCAGCCAGAAGAGTCATCGACTCCTCATAACCAAAACCGACTAAAGAACTCTGTTCAAAACGAGAAGGGTAGGGCCAATTGACCTGTTTGATCTTAAACCCTGGGGGAAGATTCCATTCCAGTTGAGGCGCAAAACCGGCATCTCCAGGATTTTTCCAATAGGTATGCCACCCCTCTTGCATCTGGAAGTGAACACCTACATAAAAAGACTCGCCAGGCTTTACAGATAAATTTTCACTAACAAGCTTAACTTCGACAGGGCGAGAGAGCTCTGCTGCTGCCAATGGAGCAAAGAGCAGTGTTGCTAAGGCACTTATTTGTAAAATCCACTTCATCTGCTTGACAGCCTCCTTATTGCCTCTTAGACTCAGCATCTAAGAAACATTGGTAAACATAGTAATGGATCTCTTATTCGCAATCAACCCTTTTTTCCACTCCTTCACCCAATCAGATCTATTTGGAAAGGGGATCTTTTTATTTCTTTTTCTCCTCTCTCTTTTATCATGGACTTTATTGATTCATAAGATCCGAGAGGTTAAGGCACTCCAAAAACAAGCCGCTACAGCACAAAATGTTTTATTGAAACAAAAGATGCAACCCCTCAACTGCCATTTTGCAAATGAAAATTCTTTTTCACGCTTATACCGGACACTTCATGCCGAAGTTCTCGAACTCTTGAACAAGAATAAAAATTTTATTAATAATTCCGTCTTAACATCTGCCGACATCCACTCGCTCAACACCTCTTTAAATATCCTCATTGCTGGGGAAGAGCACAAATGGCAACGGCATCTCTACTGGCTTCCCACTGCGGTCAGTTTAGCTCCCTTTCTAGGGTTACTTGGCACAGTGTGGGGAATTTTGGCCGCCCTTGGGGGGCTGCAAACGGAGCTCTTTGCTGCCGGAAGCCCTGTCGTATTAGGGGGCATCTCGATGGCACTAGCCACCACAGTCTTAGGCCTTTTAGTCGCCATCCCCCCCTTGGTCGGCTACAACTATTTGCGCGCTCAGCTGCGCACCTTAAGCCATCGCCTAGAAGAATTTTCCTGTGCCACACTAGGGGCCATTGAACTGACCTATCGCAAGGTAGAGGAATGAGGGACGACGATTTTGAGGTCTCGATCAATCTCACCCCATTGCTCGATGTGGTTTTTGTGGTCCTGATCTTGTTCATGGTGATCGTCCCGATCTTGCAGCTCGATCAGGTGACTCTTGCTCCAGGAGGAGCTGCGCAAACCCATACTGCTCTCGAGCGCAGTGAAGTGGCACTCCATGTCCGCGCAGACGACAAGATTTTTTTCCATCAACAAGAAATAGCGCCTGAAAATTTAGACAAACTCCTCTTGAGCCTCCACGCAAAATACCCTGAGGCTAGCGTGCAGCTATTTCAAGATAAAAACGCCCGATTTGGCACCTATCAGCTTGTCAAAAATCACTGCACGCTTGCAGGTTTTAAAGAAATGGAAGTGCTCCTTGAGCCCACTGCCTCATGAAAGTTTTTTATGCCGTTCTCGCGATCCATCTGCTTTTGCTAGGGATGATCTCCTTTAGCAGAGAGATCGCTCCACCGCGTCGACACCTTTCCTTAAAAGTCCATTGCATCACTCTCGAAGCTCCGCAACCCCCCGTGGCTGTGGAAAAAATCACAGCAAAAGCGGCACCTCCTGCACCAGTTGCTGCAAAACCACTTGCACCTCCTCAGCCTAAAGCCCCCTCAAAACCTAAGCCCAAGCCCTCTCCCAAAGTTGTCGCAAAAGCACCTGCAAAGAAGCCCCCGACAAAAACGCCTCCAGTAAAAGCGGCGCAAACAAAGCAAAAAAAGGAGCGTTTGGAACAACTCACAGCTCATGCACGCGCAAGTCTTGCAAAAATCGACGAGAAGCCCGATAAGCAAAGTGCGCTCACCGTGGTTGATGAAGATTATGTCACTGCGCTCGTCGAACGCTTGCGCCTTCTTTTGCGCCTTCCCGCTTTTGGATCTGTCCGCATTGGCCTGACCTTAACACGTGAAGGAGAAGTGGTGGAGGTCGTCGTGTTGCAAGCGCATAGTGACATCAATCGCGACTATGTGGTGCGGACATTGCAAGGGCAGTCCTTCCCCTCTTTTAAGGAAGCCTTCCCTAAAGAACAGCAGCACAACTTTACCCTAACGTTTGCCAATGAATAAAATTCTCCTATCTCTTTTTTTATACCTCTTTCTCCCCTTGATGGCTGAGCAGGAGATCGTGATCCATTTAGCCACCGATGCCACGCTAGAACCGGTCTATGTGGCCCCTTGGACACAAGATGCGCGGCGCGGCTCTATCGATGCTGACCTTGCGCGCAAGCTTCACGAAGTGCTCTGTTTTGACTTTAACTATAACGGGCACAACGAGGTTCTCCCTCACACTCCTGAACGGAAAGAACAAGCGCGTGCAGAGCGTTTTAGCGCACCTCCTGATGTCAAGCGGTGGAAGGAGATGGGAGCCCGCTATCTCCTTAGGGGACATTTATCTGGAAATACACTGTTTATCAAAGCTTTTCATATAGGTCAGACCCAAGAAATTGGGGTCTATCAGGTGGAGCTCGATGGGAATTTAAGCGAAGATCGCAAACAACTCCATCAACTCGCAGATCGCCTTCACAAGACCCTTTACGGGACAGAAGGGATCGCTTCCACACGCCTCCTCTACACCCTCAAGAAGAAAGGGGGAAATGACGAAAAACCCAAATCAGAAATTTGGATTTCCGACTATGACGGGGGAAATCCCCTCCAGATTACGTACGAAGATGATTTTGCGATTCAACCTA
>JAFEGQ010000206.1 GCA_018239785.1 Verrucomicrobiota bacterium | reverse complement strand
CCTCATCAATTTCGAAAGAGGTCTACTAAATGGCGTGAGAAAGAGCGACTACGACTCCTCTTTCAGTTGCTATTTCGAGCTGCAGCAAGATTGACCCTTGCATCGAAACCAGGACGGTTCTAAACTTTGGGGGCCTTGTGCGGCCATGGCGGAATTGGCAGACGCGCTAGATTCAGGTTCTAGTCGGGGCAACCCGGTGGATGTTCGAGTCATCTTGGCCGCAAAAAAAAAGAAAAAAAAGAAGAGCGCAAGCAGAAAGCTTGCGCTCAAAATCAACGCCTAACGGCGTGGACGCTCTTCGCGTGGGCGAGCTTCGTTGACAGTCAGGCTACGGCCCCCTGTCTCGGCTCCATTGAGTCCACGAATCGCTGCTTGTGCTTCTTCGTTTTTGTTCATCTCTACAAAGCCAAAGCCTTTAGAGCGACCTGTATCACGATCCGTCACGACGCGAGCTGAAGTCACAGAGCCGTACTGTTCGAACATGCCTTGTAACTCACTATCCCCAACATTGTAAGGAAGGTTGCCTACGTATAACTTCTTTGCCATCTTGAAATTCTCCTATTATTAAAACGCGTACTACAGGATCAATTCCAAAACGGACCGAAGCTGCTAGCACGAACAACTAACATTATACTGGTTCTCCACTTTTTTGCATCTGATGAAGCGCTTTCATGGTCGCATCGATCATCGCTTGCCTCATCTGATGCTTGTCTAAATGGGCGAACTCTTTGGGAAAGATAGGGTTACCGATGATCGTGCGCACTTTCCCGAAAAGTTTAGGAAACTTGCGCCCCTTCCCCCAAATCTCGTAGGTGCCGGCTACATACACCGGAATAATGGGGACATCGGCCCGAATAGCGAGCATAGCAACCCCCATTTGCCCCTCTTGGAGCTCCCCGTTTGGAGATCTGGTCCCTTCGGGAAAGAGGACCACTTGCTCCCCTTCTTTCAAATAAGCAAGAATTTTTTTCATTGATCCTATGTCAGCTTCTCCCCGGGCAATAGGATGGACTTGGATACTGCGCAAGAGCTTACCCCTAGCAGGGGGATCAAACAGGGTGTCCCTCGCAAAATAATGGAGAGCTCTCGGCCAAGAGGCCCCCACAGCAATCGGATCAAGATGTGAGACGTGGTTAGGAGCGATGATCGCCCCACCGCGATACAGCCCCTTTTTTCCGAGGGTTTGATGGCGATAAAATATTTTAAAAAAGTATTTCATCACATTTTTTGCGAAGTGATACCAAAGACTAGCCATGCTTCCCCCTCACAATTTCCACAAGCCGATCGACCACCTCTTCAAGGGTGAGCGCCGATGTATCGAGATAAATCGCATCCTCTGCCGCCCGCAACGGAGACGCGCTCCTCGTGGAATCCCACTCATCGCGCCTCAGTTGATCTGCTAAAACGCTCGCCTCTGTGAGATGAGGGTGTTTAGGGGCGAGCTCAAGATAGCGGCGATGGGCGCGCACTTCAGGAGAGGCAGTTAAAAAAATTTTTACATCTGCATGAGGAAACAGCGTCGTTCCCATATCGCGCCCCTCAAACACCACGTTTCCCAACTCAGCTTCTTTTCTTTGGAGAGGAAGGAGGCGGGTTCTGACCTCTTCGATCGCAGAAACTGCTGAAACGCGCTCGGTGACAGCGGGCGTCCGAATCACTGCGGTGATCTCTTCTTGGTCTAAGTAATAGTGTCTTTTTCCTCCTTGGATCTCTGTGCGAAAATCAAAGTGGTCCAAAAGGGCAATCACCTCTTTTTCCTCACGGGGATCCACCCCCTCGCGCAAAGAGAGGTAACTTAAAGCGCGGTAGATCGCCCCCGTGTCGACGTAAGAAAACCCAAGGCGCTTAGCTAGCGCCTTTGCTGCGGAGCCTTTACCTGCACCAGACGGGCCATCAATGGTGACAATCACAGCACACCTCGGTAGGTGATTCTTAGGATCAAATAGAGGAGCGGGATATTCAGAAAAAGGGAGTCGAGCACATCGAGCATCCCCCCGAGGCCAGGCAGGGTATTGCTATCCTTCACCCCTACATCCCGCTTCAAACGGGACTCTAACAGATCCCCTAATTGCCCTCCGAGGGAGAGGAGCAATCCCATGATCACAATCAGCCCCCAAGAAGCTTGGGTAGGATCGGCAAAACGCCAAAGAATGGCAAACCCCACCCCAAAAACAACGCCTCCAATGGCCCCTTCGATGGTCTTGTTGGGAGATAACCGAGGCGCCAGCTTGCGACGGCCCAGTCCCTTCCCGACAAAATAGCCCCCCATGTCTGTCAACACCGTGACGCCGACCAAAAAGAAAAACCACCACCACCCACTCAAACCCGCGACAGCTGGAAAAAAGTAGATCAGATCGAGGAGCAGAGACATCGGCACGGCGACATATAAGAGGCCAAAAATGGTAGTCGCGAGATTGCCGAGCACCTCCGCCTGTCGAAAAAGATGGATCGTAAATAGGGCAAAGAAAGCGACCCCTAAAGCTAAAGGGGAGGCGAAAGGAATCAAAAGCCCCTGTGTTTGCCAAAAATGGATGGCGATATAGAGGATGGCTGCGACCACGCCTGACCAAATTGCAGGGCGATAACCTCCAGTGGTGCAGAGGCGATAGTACTCCCAAAGGGCGATCGCAGCGACTAAAGCGACCCCGATGGCAAAGATAGGACGAAACCAGAGGAAAGGAGCTAACACCACGACAACGATTAAAAAGGCCAAAGAAAGGCTGCCGAAAATCAGTCGTCTGATCAAATCTTTCCCAAATTTAGGCTCCATAGCGCCTCTCCCTTTCGTTGTATTCTGCAATTGCAAGATGCAGCTCCACAGCGCTGAAATCGGGCCAGAGCACCTCTTGCACCACAATTTCGCTATAAGCTGCTTGCCAAAGCATAAAATTGGATAATCTTTTTTCTCCTCCTGGACGAATGACCAAATCAGGGTGGCGCCAAGAGGCTGTATCTAACTCTCCATTGATCATCTCTTCCGTGATGGCCTCCGCTGCGATCTCTCCTGCTTCCACTTTTTGGGCCAAAGAGACCATCGCACGCCGAAGTTCGTCGCGTCCTCCGTAGTTGAGGGCGAGCACGAGATCCATCCCTTTGGAGGAGTGGAGATGAGTGGCAAGGCACGTCTCTTCTAAGTTCTCCACCACATGGTCAGGGAAAGCGCATAGATCGCCAATCACATGCATTCTCACTCCCTGTTCCATTAAAGGTTTTTGAAACTTCTTGGCGCTATTTCCCACGAGTTCGAGGAGCTCTTTAACCTCTTCTTTGTTGCGCCTCCAATTTTCGGTGGAAAAGCCCCAAACGGTCAGCACCTCAATTCCTAAACTCACCGCTTCTTGAACAATCCGATAGAGGGCATTGACCCCCTCCATATGGCCAAAGAGAGGAGGAAGCCTCCGCTTTTGCGCCCATCTGCGATTGCCATCCATAATGATCGCCACATGTTGCGGAATCTTCTTCGCTGGCAAAGTGACTACGCTATGTGCTGAAAGGGTCATTTGGTGATCGTCTCCTCTCGTCTTGGACCCACTGAGACGACCTCTACAGGGGCCCCACACAGTGCTTCTATTCGCTCCACATACCGGCGGGCTTCTACAGGGAGTTGTTCAAAACTTCTCACCTCTCTTGTAGATCTACGCCACCCTGGCAAAGTCTCATAGATGGGCTCCAAAACATCCCAATCTGTGGCTTTGTAGGGAAGATCATCTATCACCTGACCAAAAAGGCGATAGCCGACGCAAATTTTAAGCTCTTTAAGAAGGTCGAGCACATCGAGCTTGGTCAACGCCAAAGAGCTGATCCCATTGAGTTGCACAGCTGTGCGGACCAAAAACGCATCGAACCAGCCAAGCCTTCTTACGCGTCCCGTGGTCGTCCCCAGCTCTCTGGCATCAATGGGATCGACCCATACCTCATCTGCTCTCAGCGCGCTAGGCAAAGCTCCAGCTCCTACTCTGGTCGTGTAGGCTTTAGCCACCCCTACAACCTGATTCACCTTCATCGGACCCACTCCAGCTCCTGCTAAGATCCCCGCCGCTAAGGTGGACGAAGAGGTGACATAAGGGTAGGTGCCAAAGGTAGTATCTAAGAAAGTCCCCTGCGCCCCCTCAAAAAGAACCTCGTCACCTCGGTCAAGAGCCTCATTCACGAGGCGAGAGACAGGCCCAAAAAACCGCTTTAATTTATCTTTTTTTGCCCCTTCCCACTCTGCTAAACGTAGGCCAGTTCGATAGACCTTGTCGGCATAACAAGGACCAATGCCTCTCCCGGTCGTTCCGACTGCTTGTCCCCCTTTTTCCTTCTCTAACGCCCTATCTTCGTCCCGATGCTTCGGAAGAATCACATGGGCTCCAGGAGAGAGGATCAGCCTTCCCTCTAAATCGATGCCACGCGCTTCAAGTTGCTCAATTTCAGCTAAAAGGACATCAGGATCAATCACACATCCCGAACCGATGTAGCAGCGAGTATGGGGGAAGAGGATGCCAGAGGGAACCAAATGAAGCTTATACTCCTCTTCTCCCACCATGATAGTATGCCCTGCATTATTCCCTCCCTGAGCCCGCACAACATGGAGCGCAGATGCGCTGAGAAAATCGATCAGCTTTCCTTTTCCTTCATCGCCCCACTGCGCCCCAACGACAATAATACCCATCGCCACTCCTTAAGTCTCACCCCAACAGCATAGCTCGACTGTGTACATTTTTTGCATCTCCCCGAGCACCCCAAAGTTTGTGGAGAAAAAGATCAAAGAGTTACAATTTATCTATCGATTGATGAGGATGGTTATGCGATTTTTAGATCCAACCAACGACTATGCCTTTAGAAAGATTTTTGGGAATGAAAAGAATAAAGAGATCCTCATCAGCTTTCTCAATCACATTTTGGCAAGACATGGAGAGGGGCTCATTGTCGAAGTAGAGCTTCTCAACCCTTACCAAGCCCCTCACCTTGAAGGGGCTAAGGAGACCATTTTAGATGTCCGATGTCGTGACCAAAAGGGGCATGAGTACATCGTTGAGATGCAAGTCCTCAAGAAAAAATTTTTTGATAAAAGAGTTCTCTACTACGCTTCCAAGGCCTATAGCTGCCAGCTGGGTCAAGGAGAGGATTATGAAAACCTGCGTCCCGTTATCTTTCTCGGGATCTTGAATTTTAATTTTACAGAAGACTCCCATTGGATTTCGACCCATCGAATTTGCAATCCCGATTCCAAGGAACATAAAATTAAGGATTTTGATTTTACTTTTATTGAGCTGCCTAAATTCGTCAAAAAAGAAGAAGAGCTCTCGTCTGTCTCCGATAAATGGGTCTATTTCCTGAAGTGCGCAAAAAATCTTGAAGCTGTTCCTGGGGTCATTTGGGAAGAAGCGATCAAGGAAGCGTTTGCGATTGTCAATCAAGTCACTTGGTCCCAGCAGCAATTGGACACTTACGAGCGGCGCAAGATGGCCTTGATGGATGAATCTGCGACAATCGCAGCGAGCTTTGACGACGGAAAAGCAGCGGGCAAGGAAGAGGGGAAAGCAGAAGAGCGCAAGACCATCGCCAAAGCACTCCTACAAAATGGGTGTGATGTTACTTTAGCGCATCGGACGACAAATATTTCCATCGAAGAGCTAGAAGCTCTTCATCGAGAATTAGCCGGGTCTAAAACACATTGAGCAATTACCCAGAAAAAACCCGCTTAACGTCTTGGGCTTATCTAGGCAATGCCCTCCTCAACTCCCCCCTCTTTTCCCTCTACACATTGATCGCGTTTATCCTTTGCAAGGAGCTCGGCGCCTCTCCTTTGCAAATCACTCTCATTGTGGCGATTAAACCGATTGCCGCCATCCCCTCCTTCTATTGGAGTTCTTTCTTTGGTCATAAAAAAACAAGGGTAAAAACGGGGTTGATCGCAGCGACACTGATTGGCATCGTCCCCACCCTTTTATTCCCTTGGATCGACAACACCTGGTGGTACATCCTCTCCTTTGGTGCCTTCTTTTTCGCTGAACGGGCCACCATACCTGCATGGATGGAACTTTTAAAGGTACAGCTCTCAGAAAACGAGACGAGAAAAGCGGTGAGCTCCTCCTCTTTCGTCAATTTTCTAGCCGCCTCCCTCGTCCCTCTCCTCATCTCCCCGATCTTAGACCGCTCCATTGGAGCGTGGAAATGGTTCTTTGTCTTAGCCGCCTTCGTCAGCCTCTTGCGCCTCCTTTTGCTCGCCCGAACGCGAATGGAAACAAAGCTATATCATGAAAAAAAGAAGTCAAGCTCCCACTTTTTAACCCACCCTTGGCGAGAAGGATTTACCCTCCTCAAAACACGTCCCGACTTTGCTTTTTATCAACTCATCTTTTTCTTTGGAGGGCTTGGCCTGATGGTCACGCAGCCCGCCCTTCCCAAATTCATCGAAGGGGTCCTTCAGCTCAGCTATACAGAAGTAGCTCTAGCCATCGCCCTCTGTAAAGGGGTGGGATTTGCCCTCACCAATTCCTGGTGGTCCCGTTGGATTTATAAAATTGATCTTTACCGCTTTTCAGCCATCGTCACCATTGTCGCTTCCGCTTCCCTTTTTCTCCTCTTTGCCTCTACCTATTGGACGTGGGGAATCTACCTCTCCTTCGCCATTTATGGAGTGATGCAAGCGGGGAGCCAACTGAGCTGGCAGCTTGCCGGCCCTCTCTTTGCCAAGTCAGAAGACAGCACCTCCTATTCAGGCGTCAATGTCTTTATGGTGGGGATCCGAGGGCTGATTGGCCCTTGGCTGGGGAGGATGATCTGGCTGTTTGCCGGTCTCAATGCCCCCTTCTATGCAGGAGCGATCATTTGTCTCATGGGCACTGCCTTTGGATGGCTCGGATATCGCCTCTTCGAGGCGAGAAAAGTCGAGATCATAGCTAATTAACATGTGTATATACCCAGTTTACCTGCACACAGCACTAGACATTGTCTCGTACCACTGCTACCCTTCCTTCTAATCACATTAATTAAGGAAGAGGAAGCTCATGGACACGCGTAAGAGGTGGCATCTATGGTTGATTGTGTGCGTGCTGGCACTCACACTCTATAACATCCTGCCAACTGTTTTTTTCTATGCTCGCCCATTAAATGAACCCATCGGACCCCAAACGGGCCAACAGGTGGCTGAGCAGATCGCTCAAAGAGTCAACCATTTGGAAAAAGAGTCGGTCGATTGGGTAAAAGCTTATGCAAAAAATCTCGGCATCAGCCCCAAACAAGTCGCCATCGCCCCCAATGACCCCAAACTCATTGAAGTGCAATTAGCCTCAGAGAGCGACGCAAAAAAATTTAATCGCTATCTCTCTAAAGCAGGGGCCCTCATCCCTTTCGCCCCCGCACAGCTCGCACCTGCGCCTCTCCTCGACCCCAACTCCACAAGCCGCGCTCTAGTCGCAAGAAGCGTCGCCACACGTTTCCCAGAAGAGCAACTGAACACCTACTTCTCCTTCGCTGAAAATAACTCTTCCTTACATCGACAGATCGCCCTGTCAAGAGCAGCAACTGTCGCCATGAGCGTGGGAGGAACAAGTGATGAAAGCCGATTAAGCGCCGCCCTCACCGCAACTGACGCCCCCTTGGCAGCAGATGCCCTCCTCCATTTAGCGACGCAGATCGTCGATTACCAAAGAGTTTTGGGCCTCAAAAACCCCATTACTCAACGCTTCTACAGCACCCTTTCTCAAGGCCCCACTCTCGCAGCTAAATTCGATCTATTAAGCAAAGAATTTACAACTCAGATCGAAACCAAAGGGGCCAATCGCGAAAGCTCTCGCACGCTCGAACGGCAAAAAGAAACGCTCGCTGGGGCCTCGGCCATCATCAAGGGGAACTTATCCCTCTTTCAACAGAAGCAAAAACCCCTCACCTTCGAAGAGGCTTATCGCGCTCTCGAAAGCAGCTCTTCCCTCTCTTTTGAGGGGCGCAATCCCTTCATCGAAAAGATGGCGCTCGATCTGGCATCGGGAACCATCACTTTAGAGCCCTTTGCGGAAGTCAAAGCTCTTTTGCAGAAAGAAGGATTGGGAGAAGAGGCCCACTATCAAGCCGAAAAGCTCGACACGCTTCTCCTCAACACGATCGCAGGAATTTCGCGTGCGAGCGGAGAGCAGATCGACCCAAGCGGCGTCTCTTTTGCCATTGCCTTAAGCTCCCTTCCAGGAAGCCAAAGCTTCCTCGCCCTCGACTTAGGAGCTGTCGCAAAACAAAGAGCAACCGACATCGAATCTAGGCTCCAAGAGCAGTGGATGCCTACAGCTAGCGACCTTGCTCGAGAAAATTTCCCCATTTGGGATTGGAAAACCTTCAAGGCCCTCTCCCCTGAACAGCAAAAGCTGGGCCTTTTGGTCTACGCTCCTGTCGCGCAAACAGAAACTCCTCCAGAGGGGTTCCGTAAAGGCTCTATTTACGTCATTGCCCGCGGGTTTGGCTCCATCTTGCAAAAAGAGGGGGGATTTAAAAGCGATGGGCCTTTAGCCGCTGACTTCCAAAAACTCCAGCTCCTTCTCGCAGAAGATCGCTTCTTTGCCTATCCTGGCAACGAATTTGGAATCGACCCCAGATTCAAAGACGACCTGATTTTTGAACTCGACGGCTATTATAATGACCTCCTCGCCGCAACGCGTGAGAAGTTCACCGTTCATGGAGACCAGCGCTATGCTGTCCTCGAGTTTTCAGACGAGCGGCAGCGACTCCTCACGACGAACGAAATTGAGACAGCCATCCACGAAGATCTGATCAAGTGGAGAGATCTCTACAACGCCGCTCGGATCGACAGCAGATCTAATGCCAAGTTAGAGGTGCCCCCTCCAACACGCAATGTCCTTCTAGACAACTTCAAACTCAGTTTTGTGAAATATTTCCGCGGTGATGATCGCAAAATCCTCAAATGGGGGCTCGATCTCTCTGGAGGAAAAAGCGTCACGATCGGCTTGAGCGATCAAAATGGGAAAGCAGTCACCGATCCAGATGATTTGCGCCAAGGGATCAACGAGCTGCAAGGGCGCGTCAATAAGATGGGCGTCAGCGAAGTGGAAATTCGGCAAGAAGGGGATCATATCCTCCTCAACTTCCCAGGCGCTCAAGGCCTATCCGCGAGCGAACTGATCCAAGCCTCTACGATGACTTTTCACATTGTCAATGAGAAATTCAACCCCAGAGGCACAGAGCTCGCGGCTGCCTCGACAAGATTTTTACAAGACGTCTGGAATGAAGCCGTCGTGACCGGCCGCAAAGGGGCTAAAGAGATCAATGCCATTGCCTTTCAACACCTAGGAGGGGATGAGCAAGCTCCAGGAAGGCGAAGCCCATCTGCGCAACTGCTCTTTGAAAACGGGCTCCGCCTAGCTGATCCCGCACTTGTTGAATTAAGCAGCGATTTCAACGAAACCCTCTCTGCCATTGCTGTTTTGCGCGGCAATGGTCCAGCAGAGTGGTTAGGGCAAGCCAATCCTCTCCTTTTTGTGTTCGCGAACTATGCGTTGGAGGGGACCAACCTAGAAAATGTTCACGCCGCTTACGACCCAGCGCAAGGGAACCTACTGGTCTTTAACATCAAATCAGGAGCGCGTGAGGCCCTCTACAGCTGGACCTCCCAATTTGCTCAAGAGAAGATTGGCGGGACCGAAAGAGAGATCTACTCTGGAGGGGACGGGTGGCGCATGGCCGCTATCCTCAACGGAGAGGTCGTGAGCGCTCCCGTCCTCAAAGGAGCACTCAGCCATTCCGCCCAAGTGACAGGGAGCTTCTCTCAAAGAGAGATCAACGGGCTTGTCGCTGACCTCAAAGCGGGCTCTTTGAGCTTCACTCCTCAAGTGCTCTCTGAGAAAAACGTCAGCCCCGATTTAGGAAAGAGCGAGCGGACACAAGGAATTGTCGCCACTGTCATTGGCTTGGCCCTAGTCATTTTGGCTATGATCTGGTACTACCGCTTTGGCGGCCTTGTCGCAGGCTGCGCAGTGATCTTGAACCTGCTCATCATGTGGGGCGTCTTGCAAAACCTCGACGCCGCTTTGACTCTCCCTGGCATTGCCGGGATCATCTTGACGATGGGGATGGCTGTCGATGCCAACGTCCTCGTCTTTGAACGGGTGCGCGAAGAATTTGCGATCTCTAAAAGGATTGCAAGTGCTGTCCAAGTGGGCTACCGCAAAGCCTTTTCGGCGATCTTTGACTCCAACATCACCACTATCATCGCAGCTTTGATCCTCCTCAACTTCGAGGCAGGACCTATTAAAGCTTTTGCGATCACCTTGATCATCGGGATCTGCTCTTCGATGTTCACCGCTCTTTTCATGACTAGATATTTCTTTTTGGGGTGGGTCCAAAAAGGGGGCAATGTCGAGCTGAAGATGCGCAACTTATTTCAAAAGACCCATTTTGACTTCCTCAAAAGAGCCAAAGGAGCGGTCACCTTCTCTCTTATTGTCATCGCTATTGGTGGCGCTTTGCTGTTCATGCAAAGGCACACCATCTTAGGGATGGATTTTACGGGAGGGTATGCTCTCACCATCGATCTCGAAGCAAGAGAAGGTGGGAATTATAGGGCGCTTGTCGAAGATGCACTCACTCATGCAGGGGCATCGCAAAGCGATTTTGTGATCCGCACCCTCAATCAGCCAAATCAACTGCGGCTCCAATTTGGGACGAGCATGGAAGAGGCGGGGCATCCCTTTTACCATCTAGGAGAAGATCAAAGGGCAGATAGCGCGGTTTATTCTTTTGAACATAATCCGCGCATCACATGGGTCGTCGGAGCTTTAGAAGCCTCTGGCCTCTATTTGCGCCCTGAAACTCTTCCCACGCTCAATGATCAATGGAACGTGATTAGCGGACAGTTCTCCGATAAGATGCGCAATAGCGCTCTCATCGGCTTAGGGCTCGCCCTCATCGCGATCTTCCTCTACATCGCGCTCCGCTTTGAGTTCAAGTATGCGATGAGTGCGACGATTGCGTTAGGGCATGATCTATTAATCACCTTGGGTATCTTAGGCATTCTCCATTGGCTGAAAGTGCCTGTACAGATCGACCTCCAAGTGGTGGGAGCCTTGATGACCATCGTAGGCTACTCGCTCAACGACACGATCGTGATCTTTGACCGGATTCGGGAAGACACCCGCTTGCTGCGCAAGCTTTCGTTCCGCGATCTGATCAATAGCTCGCTGAACAGCACATTGAACCGAACCCTCCTCACCTCTTTGACAACTCTTTTAGTGTTGATCGCTCTTGATGTGTTTGGGGGGATGGCAATTTTTGACTTTTCGATCGTGATGACGATTGGAGTTGTGTTTGGCACCTTCTCTTCTCTCTTCATCGCCACACCTCTCCTCCTCTATTTTCACAATCGAGAGCAAGGGAAGGAGGTTATTCAAACCCAGCGAAGAAGCGCGTAGCGGAGATTTTTAATGGGCAGCAATAGTTTCCATGAGCCGATGTGGGTCTATCCCACAATCGACCCGGTGTGGTTACGCGAAATTATCCAAGAACTGCATATCCATCCTGTGATGGCTCAGATCTTGGTGTCGCGCAACTTTCGAAGTGTTGGAGAGATCCAGCGCAATCTCTATTCGACCTTGCGCGATTTGCACGACCCTGCCCTGTTCGCCGATATGGACAAGGCCACAGCGCGCGTTTGGCAAGCGATTGAAAACAAGGAGATCATCCTCATTTACGGGGACAACGATGTCGATGGGATGACGGGGACGGCCCTATTAACCGAATTTCTCGCTTCGATCGGCGCCAATGTCCATTTCCACGTTCCCAACCGCACTGAGCTCATTGGCCAAACAATGATGATGGAAGCATTGTGGAGGGCCCAGGAAAAGCAGGCGACTCTTGTCATCACCGTCGATTGCGGCATTACCGCGGCTAAAGAGATCAAAGCCATGGTCGACCAGGGGATCGATGTGATTATCACCGACCACCATGAACCGACCGAAAAGATCCCCTTATGCATTGCCACGCTCAACCCCAAGGTAGTCAACAGCACTTACCCCAACCGCGATATTACAGGAGTCGGCGTCGCCTTTAAACTCGTCCATGCCCTTACCCTCTATCTTATTCGCCTTGGCAAGCTCGACCGGCATCAAGTGGATCTCAAGAGCTTTTTAGATCTTGTCGCCCTTGGAACCATTGCCGACATGGGGGCCTTGAAGGGGGAAAATCGGATCCTCGTTCGGTATGGCTTGCGCCGTTTAAGGCGCACCCCCAGGGCAGGCCTCAAAAAATTAGCAGAAGTCAGCAACCTCAATATTGCCGACATCAGAGCCGGAGATGTGGCTTCAAAAATCGCCCCCAAGCTCAACAGCTTAGGGAGAATCGCCGACCCCATCGATGGGGTCAAGCTCCTTTTAGTAAGGCATCTCGATGAAGCAGAGAGGATGGCCCATGAGCTCGACCTCAACAACATCGAAAGGCAAAAAATCGAACAATTGGTCTCCGCAGATGTGGAAAAACAGTTGAATTCCTCTCCAGAACTCCTCCAGCATAAAGCGCTTGTCTTAACCTCAAATGAGTGGCATCCAGGTGTCATTGCCATTGTCACGACCCGCCTTGCCAAGCGTTTTAACAGGCCCACGGCGATGATCGCCATCGACGGAGGAGTGGGGAAAGGGTCTTTGCGCACGATCCCAGAGTTTCCCCTCTTAGGGTCTTTGCGCGCATGTTCTGACCTCCTCCTCGACTATGGAGGGCACGACTATGCCGCTGGCCTCGCCATCAGCCAAGAAAATATTCCCGCCTTTCGCAAGCGCTTTATCGCCATTGCCGATGCTCAGCTACAAGACCAAGATGTCACTCTTAAGCTCTTGATTGATGCGCGGGTCGATTTTGAAAATCTCACCTTTGAGCTGATGGAATCGCTCAATCTCCTCGAACCCCATGGCAATGAAAATCCCCCTCCCATCCTTTATTGCGATGCGCTGCAAGTGCGCCCTCCTAAAGTCGTAGGAGGAACGCACCTCAAACTCTATCTCAACCAAAAAGGGAGACAGCTCGAAGGGATTGGCTTTGGGATGGCTGCAAGGCAAGGAGAACTCCACCACAAGCACCTCAAACTGCGCGTCGCTTTCACGCCGCAGATCAACGTCTTTCAAAATAAGCACAGCATCCAGCTTTTGATCCGGGACTTTAAGGTGATGTGATTAGAGGTGAGCCATTTCTCGCTCTAGAGGATTTAAGGGGCTGGTTAATAGATCGTAAGCGTCCTCTTCCAGAGGTGATTCGAATGCAATCCAAGGGTTGGGGAAATTGCTATGAACCCTGTGAATCTGTGGTTCCAATGAAAGTCTCTGAGCTAATGTGCGGCCACAAACTTCCCCGATTTCGTGGCCGATCAGCCCCCCTGCCAAAAATGCCCCTGCTAGAGTAGGGGCAAGGCGCAAGCCAGCTACCGCCAATAAGATTCCCAATACCGACAGAGAGAAATGGGTGTCATGATGCAGCTTTCTCCATCCAAAGCGATACAAGCCGGGGCTATTTCTTAAGCGCTCTGGAACTGCCAACCCTCTTTGCTCCTGGCGCCTCCTCTCAAAAGCTTCCTGCGCTACCTTGCGCGCCACTTCGAGACGCCCTCTCGTCATTGCCGTAAGGCCTATCCCGGTGGCAAAATAGCCGATATTTTTTTTATTCCGAACAAATTCCGCCACTAAAAGCGCAGTGATCCCGACAAAGCAGGTCTTGAGGAGGGTATGATAACATTTAAGCGGCAGACTCGGCCCCTCTTCTCGAGCAGGAGGTCTAAGAGGCTGGGGCTGTTGCGAAGAAGGGAGCAACGGCTGCTCTTGTTGCGGCTCGTTTCTTCGCTGCTGAACCCGCTCTTTAATTCTCTGCAGATAGTGCGCTTTAAGTTGATTACCTGTCTTCTTCGTAACACCAATAAGGTCTATAACATCTTTTTGATGGCGAAGGTTCACGCTGATGAGTTTGTTACAACACACCTCATAGTCGGCGTCACCACTCAAACCTAACGCCTCTTTCACCAGGCCCATTTCTGAACCTTGAAAAAACGCACTTATTTGCTGAAAAGCAGTTCCTGCAACTTCCATAGCAATGGCATCGGCCACTTTTTGTAGATCTGACGCATCTTCAAGAAGATCACTTACATCCTCAACGGTAGTGATGCTCCCTTCCGCGAGTTGTTGAGTGATGGCTTCCTCATTCGCAGCCACACCAAGTGCTTTTGCTAAAATCGCCAGCTTCTCTTGTGAGTTAAAAACATCTTGAATCACTGAGAAGGCAGAAACTTTTGGCCTTTTGCGCAGCAGTGTTCGTTCAGCCTCCTTAAGCTTGATCCGAGGATGAAAACTGGTGTGCCATTGATGGACTTGCAGACACTTGTTATAGCCTTCTTGAGCTCTTTGAATCACCGATGCCCCTATCAGGGAGCGATAATTAGAGTTGTCTAAAACATTGCTCTCCGTTAAACGATCCCATAAAGAGATCGCTTGCACACTAAAATCCAACTGATTGACTCGGCCTTCGAGCTCTTTAAGCTCCCCCAAAAGAGCCTCCACATTGACCTGCTCCGCCCCCACCTTTTCAAAAAATAGATCCAGCTTCTGCTTCAATTGTTCTTCAGCACCTGGAAGAGGAGGAGCTTTAGCGATCCTTTGGAATAATTTCTTAAGACAATCCACTCTGTCGCCGCTTTTCAACGCCGCGTAGATGAACCTTATAGGCATTCCCTCATGGCCTCTGGTCGCAAGAATGATCTCCTCGATTTGAGAATCGGAAAGGAGCTCTTCACTTTGGACATAACGGGAAAAAATATCCCTCACATCTTCTGCATTGGCATCTAAAAAAACCCCGATATTTTCCTTTTGCAGGCGGCGCAGCGCTTCTTCATTCCCGAAAAGAGCAGGACCGCGATACGCAAAGGAGATCACCCCAACAGGAATTTTTAGGCCGATACCCGCAAACACCCCTAAAGCATTGTCGAGGAGCCCTGTCCATCGCTCGATCCGGATCAACTGGAGTGCCTGAATGGCTTGAACAAAACCCACCCCAATCAGAGAAGCGCCGAGCATTCGAAAGCCAAAAGTGGTCCGCTTCCCCTCACTGAACCTCACCATTGCGGAAGTGCAAGACAGATTTAATAGCCAAGAGAGGCGGTTGATTTGTCGAAAGTCTACCTTGGAAAAGATCCAGGCAACTCCAGCAGCGACTCCGCCATATCCGATCAAAGAGGACAAATGGCACTTCGGAAAAGAAATGTTATTATTGCGTTCCATTTTAGCACCCTTGAAAGCCCCCTATTTTAACTAAAATGAGCGTTTTTTAAAAGCCATTTTATGCTAAAATCCCCCCCCATGAGCTCTATCCATTGTCAGATCGAGGCGATCGCTTTTGGGGGAGATGGGGTTGCCCATCTACCTAAAACTATTTTTATACCATTCACGGCGCCAGGGGATCACATTGAGGCCAGAATCACCGAAGAAAAACCCCGATTTGCACGGGGAGAAATGACCAAGCTGATCCAAGCTGGTCCCGATCGGACAACGCCTCGCTGTCCTTATTATGGCCGTTGTGGAGGCTGTCAATTGCAGCACCTCTCTTACGAAGCACAGTTAAAAGCAAAAAAACAATTTATTATTGATTCTTTACAGCGCATTGCAGGTCAATCCCCTGAGGTGGAGATCATTGGCGCTACACAGCAATGGGAATATCGGCGCCACATTACTCTTCACACTGACGGAAAAAATATCGGCTTTTACGCGAAAGACAATAAAACCCTTCTAGACATTGACCAGTGCCCTCTTTATGGAACCCCCTTTGAAAAAAGGGCGGGGCGTCAAATGAAATCGGCCCACGTAGAGCTCTTAGGACTCCAGCTTGAAGCCTCGTCCGAAGCCTTTGTGCAAGCTCACTCTGAGATGGCTCAAAAGCTCTATCAGGCGCTCGTACTACTCGCCTCCAACTTCCCTGCAGCGCTCGATCTTTACTGTGGCATTGGATCTACGACTCTCCTCCTTGCGCGTCAAGGACTGCAAGTGCACGGTGTCGACACCAACCAAAGCGCGATCACTTTGGCCCAGAAAAATGCTCAACTTAATGGCTTAAAAGCCACTTTTAGCTGCTCGGACGCTGCCAAGGCTCTACCCACAAAAGCGCCTCTCGTGATTTGTAACCCTCCTCGCACCGGACTCCATTTCTATGGCCCATTTCCCGATGATATTCTCTACATCTCTTGCATGCCTCCAACGCTTGCAAGAGATATCTCCAGGCTTAAAGGGTATAAAATCCAGTCGGTTCAAGCGTTTGATCTCTTTCCGCAAACCACCCATGTGGAAACGCTCATTCACCTGCGCAAATAGACACATTAGACCTCTTTCGAAATTCAATCATGTCAGTTGTCAAGATTAGGTGGCTGGCACTTGCCATAAAGGTAAGTAAGGTAGAAGTCTCGGGCTGCTCGTTTGCGCTGCGTTGGCACTTGCGCAAAAGTCGCAGAACCAGCAGATATGCTGCTCATTCCCGACAAGTCGGGATTTTCGCATGAGTT
>JAFEGQ010000205.1 GCA_018239785.1 Verrucomicrobiota bacterium | reverse complement strand
GGCCAAAACAAGTCCTTCCGAGAAAAATATCCCCTCAGAAATGGCTCAGTGGGCGGAGTTGATCATCAGGAGGGTGCTACAGGCGGCTTGATCTTGGGAATTTACAGGTAAACTAATTTATATTTTTGCAACATTGTGGCACGGCGCGCAGCGACGTCGGTCACAATGTTGTACAAAGTCGAGAAAATGCCAAAAGGCGCCGTTTGATATCGGCGCCTAGTGGGCGAAGAAGTAGAGGTACTTTATTTAGTTTCTATTTCAGTGGGCTTCCACGTGTCTCGTGTTTCGAATGCTTCATCCAATTTACGAGAAATCTCTTGCAATCGCTTGCTCATTGTGGGCTTGATGCCAAGGTAGAGCTCCTTCTCTTGGTCTGATAATTGATGGAGTGGCACTAAGGTTCGATCTTTTTGGTTCTTTTTCTCTTCACGTTCGAGATCCTTTAAAATTTCCTCCGTCTTTTGCAAACTCAGGGTTGTGCATACGAAATTTGTTTTCAGCGACCTATGGTTCCTTGAATTATCCGAATTTTTATTAATCGATGGGTCTGCCTTGGTTGTCGTCGCCTTCCCATTCAAGCACTTTCTTGCAACGACATAGGCAATACCGACGGCCCCAAAAGCGGCACCACACGCGATGGTGACTTTAGTGACATTTGTCAAATGCCCATTTGTCACGAATAAATTAGACAGAGCGTATAAAGTATTTTTTATATTTAAGACGATATTCATGTATTTTCCTTATTTCCCTTTATTTCACCATTGATTATATCGTAAAGTTATATTTTAGTAAAATTTATTATATAAGTTATTAAGGCGACTGAATTCCAGTGATTTATAGATTAATTTAGTTTTTAAACAAGAAGATGAGGGGCGACAGCTCGCCTCTAAAAATCATCCATTGCCAACAGAAATGGCCTTAGCTTACGATGGTCTTTTGAGTTAGAGGAACAAGATGCAAGAAGAAACGATTCCTAAAGCGCTGCTGATTGGCACCTATCACACAGGAGCTGATCTGAAGGCAGGCCAAGAGCATTTAAACGAGCTGGCTCGCTTAAGCACGACTCTTGGGGTAGAAGTAGAGCATATGGAGCTTTGCCCTTTGCGCAAAATCGATCGGTCCACTTTTTTGGGCAGTGGGAAGATTGAAGAGCTCGTCGCGCTTGCCGAAGCAAAGGGGATCGATCAGGTCATTTTTGACGATGAATTGAGCCCTAGCCAACAGCGCAATTTGGAAAAGCTCTTTAAGAAGAGCGTGTTTGAGCGGACTGAGGTCATTTTACATGTGTTTGCCAAGCATGCTCGGACGCGCGAGGCGAGGTTGCAAGTCGAAATCGCACAGGTGCGCTATCAGCTGCCCCGTTTAAAACGGCTTTGGACCCACCTTTCTCGTCAACGGGGCGGGGGTTTAGCTGTCAAAGGGGAAGGGGAGAAGCAGATCGAACTCGACAGGCGGCTTGTGCAGGGGCGTTTGGAGAAACTCCAAGAAGAGCTTGAGATCGTGAGGCGTCAGCGGACCGAGCAGCGGAAAGAAAGGGCCCGCAGTGGCATCCCTATTTTTGCCATCGTTGGCTACACTAACGCTGGTAAGTCGAGCCTGATGAACGCTTTGACCGATGCGGGTGTTTTGGTCGAAGATAAGCTCTTTGCCACCTTGGATACAACGACGCGTAAATTTATCTTGCCAAATCGCCAAGAGGTGCTCTTGATCGATACGGTGGGCTTTATCCGCAAAATTCCCCACCAGCTCGTAGCAGCTTTTAAAAGCACCTTGGAAGAGGCAGTTTTTGCCGATGTGTTGCTCCATGTTGTCGATACCTCTAATCCTCTGGCCCCTGAACAAGCCGAGGCCACTTTGCAAGTGCTCAAGGAACTTGGTGCCCACAACCGACCTATGATCACTGTTTTAAACAAAATCGATGCGGCGATAGGGGAGATGCGGGGCCGTTTATCGGCGCTACTGCCCAAAACTGTCGAAGTGTCAGCGATAGAGAGAATCGGCTTAGAGGCGTTAGCTGAGAGGATGATGGAAGAGCTCCAAGCGCTACGCACGCTTGTCAAGTTGAAGATTCCTCAAGAGCGCTATGACCTCGTCAGTGAGGTGTTGCGCACGTGTGAAGTGTTGGATCAAGAGTATGAGGAAAATGACGTGCTGTTGCGGGTGCGAGCTCCTCATGTTTTGATGCATAAACTGGAGCCTTTTGTCCAAAAATGACCACTGTTTTGCAACTGCCCCCTGAGGAAAGACCTCGAGAGCGCTTATTGGCCTCTGGAGGCGATGAGCTCTCTACAGCGGAGTTGCTGGCAATCGTGCTGGGCAGCGGCACCCAAAAGTATCCCGTCGTTCAGCTAGCGGCTCAACTCCTCGCTCACTTTGGCAATCTTGCAAATATCTTAAACGCTTCAGTAGCAGAGCTTTGTCAAGTGCCCGGCATTGGACAAGCTAAAGCCGTTCAACTCAAAGCCACCCTAGCCTTAAGCCGACGCCTTGAAGCGTCGATCGATCGCCTCGCTCCGATTTCGACAGCAAAAGCCGCCTATGCTTACTTGCGCCCTTTGCTCGCTTACCGCGACTTTGAATGCATGATGGTCCTCCTTTTGGATGTGCGCAATCGCCCTATCACTGTAGAAACAGTGGCCTTGGGAGGACTCGCTCAAGTGGAAGTAGAGCCAAGGCAAATTTTTCATTATGCCTTGCGCCATCGCGCAGCCTCCCTGATTCTCGCCCATAATCATCCTTCAGGAGATCCCACCCCCTCGCTTGAAGATCGGCAAGTGACTGCAGAGCTCGTCGATTTAGGGCAAAGACTAGACATTCCTGTGAATGACCATTTAGTGGTGACCGCATCTGGTTATGTTTCGACATTTACTGGGCATTTATTCTTTGACGAGCCCTTAGCGCGCACATCGCATAAGTAACTGATCTGCGGAGTTTCCTTCAGAGAAAAAAAATATTTATTATTTCTTTTATTGAGATCTCTCGTTATAATCTCACGAAAACCAATTATTAATAAAATGCACAGCAATCAAATAGCACAAGATTCCACGCAGTTGCCTCCCCCACCGCCTCCAAAAGGGCCCTCTTTGCCAGAGAGGATGAAGGCTGTTTGTAGTGAGTTTTTTGATATGTTACAGGCGGAATTTCGCCCCAAAGAGGCGTGCGAATGGGTCATTCACACGACAATGGATCTCTTTGAAAACACGAATCAACTGGTCAGACAGGCTTTAGGTTGGGAAATTGAGCGAGGACCTTTATCGTCGCCTCCCCAAGAATCCCCAGATCGCCCTTCGATTCCCACCCCCATTGAAGCTGGCAGCAATTTAGAATATTATTTTACTCTTTTTCAAAAGATATTTAGCGATTTAATCCGAGGAGAGAAGACTCTTCTTACAGAAGATGAGAAAGAATTTGTTCGCCTTTTAAGCACATGGAGTGCGAAAAAAATTATTAATATCAAAGAGCACCCTCCTGAAAAAGGTTGGTTCGCTTCCATCTCCAGCGTGCACGAGAAGATCATCCCGAAGTTATTCGAGGTGATAGAAGCCTCAAAAGGGACAGCAAAAGCTATGGAGAAGGGGCAAGAAATCGGAGCGATGCTTTTAAAAGGGTGGTCTCTCGAACGGAGAGCAGAGGTATTAGTCGATTTTTTTGATGATTGGAGCCTTCTTTTTCAACTCGTCCGCGCACAAGAGCCGTTGGGGAGAGGGGAGGAGAAAATTCTCGATCAACTCCACCAAAAGCAAAAATTGAGTAAAGGGATTTTGATTCAAGGGGATCCTAAAGCGCGCCGCCATCAAGAGTTAAAGCATTTGAAGGGTATTTACGCTTCAGCTTTGCAAAAGATCTTGACGGCAGAAGAGCAAGCGGAGCGGTCGCTCTTACAGGTCCTTGCCCTTGTGGCCGAAAAAGCCTTAACAGAGGCCACTGTGGAAGGCTTGGATCATGCTTTAAAACCAGATCAAGTAGATCGTCTGTTTTTCTCTCTCTTCGCCGGTCTGGACTTCAAGCGTTTGAAGAGTCAACCTGAACTTCCTTCTACCAACAAGAGATTACAGAGCAAAGAAAGGGAGGCGTTGTTCAATCTTCTTCAGACTTGGTTGCAAGCGGCTTGCGAACAAAAAGTGATTTCGGTGTTCATCAGTCTCTTGAAGAGCTTTGTGCTCGATCCGCTTGACAAGGCAGTGGGTTTGATTGTTGCATCGGATGGACGTCTCAACCCAAAGCCTTTTATCCTTCCTCTTCAACAAATGTTAGGAGAGGTTCCTTCTCAACTCGATGAGGAAGAGCAGGAGGAAATAGATATAAACAAATTCTTCGATGATCCTAAAAATGTGGCAAGCCAGCCGTTCAATCTTGGAGGCGGGATCGTTTGGACGCGCAATCTCATGCACCATTATCCTCTTGCTGTGCGCAACATTTTCTTGAGGATGATTGAAAAGATTCTAAGGGTCAGGGGGTAGGGATGGAGGAATTACAACAACTCAATTCGGGAGGAAGTCAGTCAGTCACACCTCTCGATACACAGTCCCATCAGCATCTTTCCAATAGAGTAAGGCAAAGAGGCCCATTCCCCCCTAATACGTCTCTGTCTCAATGGGGGTGGGTTGCTTTAGGGACCATGATCACCCTTTCGACGGTCACCCTCCTTTATAGTAAACCCCTCAAAAGTTCTCGGCTCCGTTTTGCTGTGTCATCGTTGGGAGTTGTGGGAGTGGGCATCTGCGTTTGGAAAGTGGGAAATCCCAACGCTCCCTCTTTACAGATTGCTGAACTTTCTCCCGCTCAATGGGGATGGGTTGCTTTAGGAACCGTTAAGGCTCTTGCAACCGTCATCCTCTTTCGCAACAAGCCCTTTACAAACTCTCGCCTCAGTTTTGTGATGTTATCATTTGGAACTCTAGGAGTTGGCATCTGCGCTTGGAAAGTGGTAAAACCTGATATTTCCTCTTTGAAGATTCTTGGATTTTCTCACCCACCTCTTTCCCCTAAGAGAGAGCTGAAAGATCTTAAAAAAAGAGAAGAGCTCATCAACAAGATGCAAGGTTTTTTCTCCAATTTTTATGAGAAAATCATTTTTGAGTCTCAGGAAAACTCTTCTTTAATAGAGTCGAGAAAAGAACTCTCCGCTGTGATTGGCAGGTATACAGCTCTGCAAATCAATGAGCAGCTCTCTCAGCTTACTTCTCCTTCATTCCCGTTTAACCTCATGGGAAATGAGAATTATTTAATAGATCTCATCGATCAGCTTGCGGATGAAAACAATTTTATCCGCATTGGTTTCGAAGAATTTATGAAAGATTTAATGCTTTATTTTAATCCTCATAAGAATCGGGTTAATAAACGGGAAAACTTTTTAGGCCAAAGTATTCCGCGCCTCGAAAAACTGTTTGCAACTGTTCGACAAGAAGATGGGGAGCTCAAAGGGGGTAAGTTCCAGGCAATCCTCGGGAAGCTGAACCAAAAGCCTGAAGTGTGGGCTCCTGTAGAGGTTTTCTCTTTAAGAAACAGGCATCAGCTAGAGGTCGATTGGTGGGCGGAGCATCTTACCGCGCGTTTAGGGCTTGCCGTTGCTTTTGATGGCGATAAAAAAGAGGACCTCGCTAAGAGAGTCGTCCTCCCTTTAGCCATGCCTTCAATTGCCAGGGGATTAGCTGAGGCTATTGTGGGGATAGGGGAATATCTTACGAGTGAAAAAGGACTCGATCAACTCTTTGGCCTAGTTCTAGATGCGATGGAGCCGAAGAGTCCGCCTCTTCCAAAAAAACAGAATGTATCTCAAGGACTTCCCAACTTATTGAGCAAGAAAGAGGAAGAGATGATCGTTCACGGCGCGCAGGCTTTTCTGAATCATGCTTGTCAAGCGAATCTTTTGCGCAACGTTTCTGGGTGGGTAACTCGTCCATTTGCAAAAGTTACAGGTAAAGGCGCTGCTTTAACTGTCGAAGGGAATGTGATTCCTCCAGTCAATGAGTTCATGAACTCTCTCTTTACCCAAGAAGGTGACCAGCAGGTTCTTAATCCAAAGTTCATTCAGCCTCTGATTGAGGAACAGATCAAAGAGCTCACCACCCCTCTTTCAGAAGAGGGTAAAAAGCAGGTTGCAGAAGCAACTAAAAAACGCCATTTAGCAATCGAAGAATTTTTCAAAAATGAAGAGGCTCTCCTCGGTGGTCTATTGCCCTTAAGTTCAGGGATAGGTTGGGTCAGAAAATTGCTGCAGAAGTATCCCGAGGTGGGGCGTCTTTTGGTCTATCGCCTCTCTTTTGATTTTCTCGACTCTTTTGTTTTGCCCTTTGCACCACTTGAAGAAGAAGAAAATTAATCGGCTAAACCGTATCCTGCTTGCTCATGTCTGAGAGTAAAAAGAAATACAAGATTGCGACCCTAGGGTGTCGGACCAATCAATATGAGTCGGCTGCCTATCGGACTCAGCTCGAAGCGCTGGGATTTGAGGAGGCCAAAGAGGGGGAAGAGGCCGACACCTGTATCATTAACACCTGTACAGTGACAGCGGGGGCCGATCGAGATGGGCGCAGAATCCTTCGCAAGCTGATTCGGGAAAACCCACAAGCTTCTGTCGCAGTGACCGGGTGCATGGTCGATGCCCATCCCAAGCTTCAAGAAGAGATCGAAGGGATCACTTTCGTCATCCCCAATCGGAATAAAGAGCAGCTCATTGCCTCTTTTTTTCCGTATGCAGAAGAGTTGCCAGAATTCAAGATCGACCATTTTCAAGCCCATACCCGCGCTTTTGTGAAGGTGCAAGATGGCTGCAACAGCTATTGCACCTACTGCATTATCCCGTATGTCCGAGGCAGATCCCGATCGCGCAAGATCGAGGAGATTGTTCACGAGATTGAAGGGCTCCTGGAAAACGGGTACAAAGAGATCGTTTTGACCGGCATTAACATCGGCGATTTTGAGGAATCTCTTGCGACGTTGGTGCGCAAAGTCGATGCCTTGGAGGGGTTAGTCCGGCTGCGGATCTCTTCGATTGATCCCGATGAGGTCGATGATGACCTTCTCGATGCAGTCGTTAATGGGGTGCATACGTGCCCTTCAATGCATATCGTTTTGCAAGCGGGGAGCAATCCCATCCTCAAGCGGATGAACCGCAAGTACACGAAGCAAGATTTTTATCAGACGGTAGAGCGCCTCAAAGCGGCGCGCCCTGATTTTACCTTTACGACCGACATCATTGTGGGCTTTCCTGGGGAGACGGAGCGGGATTTTGAAGAGACACTCGCTGTGGTGCAAGAGGTGGAGTTTGCCAAGGTGCACATGTTTCCCTACAGCCCACGAGAGAGGACCAAAGCGGCTCTTTACCCCAACCGGGTTTCTCATGAAGTCGTCGCAGAGAGAAAGAGTCGCTTGATGAGACTTGCTGAGCACACCTCTTATAAGCTGCGAGAGCGGTATGTGGGTCAGGAGATGAGTGTGCTGATCGAGGAGGGAAACAGGGGACATACCCCTAACTTCTTGCCTGTCGAAATTCAAGGTTCACAGTGGAAATCTAACGAGATCGTTCAGGTGAGGTTGACCCACAATCAATCGATGGGTTTAGTGGGAGAAGTGCTATGCGCATTGTAATTAGCAATCGCTATCGCCCGTTTTCCCATCGCAAGGGGATCTCTTGCTTGGTTCCTGGCACCACTCTTGTCGCCACTTGCTATCCCACACGCACTGTTTTATGTGATCTTGTGACCCAAAAAACTGAAGAGCAGGAGCATCCTCTATTAGCTCCTTGTGATCACTTCACCGTCTTTCAAGACCTTGAGAGGGGGAGAGTACAGATTGAAGGATCTGGTCCTTGTGGATTTTTTCGCCGTTTTATCGAGGGGAGACCTCCTCAAGACCTGGAGCGCTTGAGCTTTGGAGTCTCCAAACAGCTCAATTGGGATTTTGTCCATGAGCGATGTGATCCGAGAGAAATTTTCCCCCTTTGGCACCGCTTAGCTCAATTGACCTCTTATGAAGAAGAGACAGGAAAAGGGACCCTTTTGGCGGCCTGTGACAATGATCTTCAGCCCTATCTCGACCTTTACCGCGCTGGCTTCGAATCTCTTTTAGTTCCTCGAGCACAAGATACAGACTATCAGGGCTTTAAATATCCTCCGGCTAAGCATCCACTCGCTGTCGTGAGTGCAGGTCTGCGCCTTCGTCGCCTTTTTTTAGATCAAGCGCGCATTTTACCCTCTCTTCCTCCCCAATTTCCAGCGGGGCGCCTCACACAGGCGAAAACCCCTTTTGGTCTGCTCGACCTAGAGTGGAGCAAAAAACAGATCCGCAGAATGGTCCTTGAGGTGGGACAAAGCGGTGAGATTCTCTTTGATTTTAAGGATGTTAAGCGTTTTCGCCTCCGTTTAAGCCCCCAAGATCGGGGGCATGTCTGCTCCGTCGAGGAGCGCCTTATCGGTGAAATAGGTCAGCGTCTTTATTTCGATTGTTTTCAAAAATAAGGTTTTAATTAATATATCTTTGTTTTATAATTAATAAAAATAAAACAATAGTATATTCATGGAAAAAATTAAATTAGATCAAATACCATCAAATCTATCTAATATTGAGATAAGTAACTCTTTTCCCTCTTGGCAATCTCAGAACCCAAATTTAAGTCCTTCGATAGAGACAAAAAAGGTTTTTAAAATTTCCTTTACATTAGCTGCACTTGGGATCCTTTTTTTAGGCGGCACGTTTCTGCTTTCCCGTTCCTCGATCTGCGCACAAGAGACTCCCAAGGGAATCCTTTTGTTGTCAGGAGGGATGGGAGGTGGAATTGCTCTTTGGAATAGCTGGTCTATCCAAGATGTCGTTCAGCTTAGTGAACTCCAAGAGATTGAAGGAAATCACCCCCCTTCTCCCATAGATCCAGAGCTCGAAGGTCTTCTGACCCCATTTTTAAAAAATTCATTTACAGGACATTTTAGTGATCAAGAGGGGGCGAAAGAAGTTTTTTGCCAGAAACTCGCCAAGTTAGCGCTCTTGCATATTAAGCGCAAAGATAAAGATGGAATTTTTAAGAAATATTTCAGCAATGAAAAGGTAAGAGACTGGGCCTTGCACTTAGTCAAGCGGTATCCTTCTCCCCTCATCCAGTCCTTTACTTCGGAGAACATTGCTCAGACCCGTTCGGATCTCATTACGAAGTATGCCGACTATATTGAAGATGTTTTTACTTATTTAACTGAAGATGAGCCGAATCTGCAGAACAAGAGATTTAAGAGTGATCAAGTGAGTCTCAACCAAAACCGGAAAGAGGAGATTGACAAATGGACTAAATTTTATACTGATCGTTTAAACCCGCAACACGTTCAAGATCCGCTCAGTGAATTGATTGCTCATTCTCTTGCCACTGCCACTGTTGAGATGGTCGATGAAATGTTGCAGCCAGAGGCGATCAAGAGGTCCTTCAATGACCTGATTACAAATCTCGAGGATAAGACACCTGTCTCCCACTCTGAAGTGAAAGAGCTCCTATCAAAAGAGGAGATATCGGCTCTCTCTAGAGTGACAAAATCCTTCTTAAAACATGCTGGAGGAGTGAATTCTTTGACTGAATACGCACTCTCTTTTTTCTACCCTGCCCAGATAGCGCACATAACTAATAAGAAATTAGGCCGATTTTTTTCTATTGGAGGAGGGAAACAGAAATTTGATTTGGGGCTTGTGGGTAACATCGTCGACGTTCAGATTGACAAGCTTCAAAACCCTTCCATTCAAGACAAAAATCTGGTGGATGATCGAGATCCTCTTACCCGCAATATCAAGGTTGTTGGAGTTTCTGAAATGGGAGATTGGGCGGTCGGTTTTTCTAATGGGGTGAAGTGGCTGTATAAAGCCATGATCCGCGAACCTGACGTTTTCCGCCATCTTATCTATAAAAGCATAGAAACAGCCTTGACCATTTAAAGAGAAATCCTCTATCCAACTCGCTATGGTTGCGCGATTGGAGCAGGGGGGTGCGTTCTTTGAAGTTTGGGCTCCTTGTGCTCAAAGCGTTGCTGTTGTTGGCGATTTCAACCAGTGGCAGCCTCACGCAATGGAGCGGCAGGGAGAACATTGGCGCCTTTTTATCCCATCTGTCAAAGAGGGGCAGTACTACCAGTTTTATGTGACGACAGCGCAAGGAAACCATGTCTATAAAGCCGATCCGGGTGCTTTTTTTGCCGAAAAAAGGCCTTTGCGCGCTTCGATTCTCTTTGATGTCAACCGGCATCAGTGGCAAGACCAGGAGTGGATGGCCAAGCGGACAAGTTGCAAAGATCGGCCTCTGAACATCTATGAGGTGCATTTGGGCTCTTGGCGCTCCGGGGTCTCTTATCGAGAGAGCGCTTCTGAGCTTGCCGACTATTGCTTAAAAATGGGTTTTACCCACTTAGAGCTCCTCCCCTTGACAGAGTACCCTTTAGATGAGTCTTGGGGGTATCAGGTAACGGGCTATTACGCAGTCACTTCTCGCTATGGCACCCCAGAGGAGTTTCAGAGGTTTGTCGATCACTTACATCAGCGAGGAATCGGAGTGATTCTCGATTGGGTCCCTGGCCATTTTCCTACCGATGCCCATGGATTGGCCCTCTTTGATGGGACACCTCTTTACGAAGACCAACTCCAGGGGCTCCATCCCGATTGGACGACCCATACTTTTGATTTTTCGCGCCCTCAAGTGGTCGATTTTCTCATTGGAAGTGCCCTTTTTTGGTGTGAGAAGATGCATATCGATGGCTTGCGCGTGGATGCCGTTGCCTCGATGTTATGGCGCGATTTTGGGCGTCAACCAGGGCAGTGGGTTCCCAACAAATTTGGAGGGAGCGATAACATCGAAGCGGTGGCCTTTTTGCGGCAGCTCAACCAACAAGTGCATGAGAAATTTCCCCAAGTGATGATGATTGCAGAAGAATCGCACGCCTTTCCCCGCGTCTGTTTTTCCGATGGTCTTTGCTTTGATATGAAGTGGAACATGGGGTGGATGAACGATACCCTGCGCTATTTTTGCTTGCCTCTCGATCAAAGAAGCCATCACCATTACCTGCTCACCCATACCCTCTCCTACGCTTTTTGTGAGAATTTTCTCCTCCCTCTTTCCCAGGATGAAGTGGTCCATTGGAAGAGGAGCCTGTTTTCCAAGCAACCCGATTTTCCCTTTGCAGGAGTTCGCCTTTTGCGCAGTTATCAGATGTGTCAACCGGGGAAAAAGCTGATTTTTATGGGAGCAGAGATGGGTCAGCCTACCGAATGGAACGAGAAGCAGGTGATCCCTTGGGAGCTCCTCGACCATCCTCAACATAAAGGGCTTTGGGAGATGTTTTTGCAGCTCAACCACCTCTATTTAAATACTCCAGCTCTTTGGGAGCTCGACTTTGCATCGAGCGGGTTTGCATGGATCGATGCCCAAGATGCCCAAAGAGCGGTCTTAAGTTATCGGCGAATTGGCTTTGCATCACAAGTCGTCTGTGTGCACAATTTCAGCCGCAATGATTACCCTAGATACGTTGTGCAGGAAGAGGCTGAGAAGGTGCACGAGATCTTCAACTCCGACAAACGGGAATTTGGGGGAGAGGGGAGACTCAATCTGGAGATCGATATTGTGAGAAATCAGGAGAATGAGCCGATCGAATTTGTGATTCATCTGCCTCCTTTGACGACTTGTATTTTTGCCCTATGAAAAAAGAAGACTACATTCGCCTGTGCCAAGAGGTGTGGGAGCATAATCGCCTTTATTATGTGGAAAATGCTCCTGTCATTAGCGACTATGCATTCGACCAGTTGTTAAAACAGCTAGAGAAGATCGAAGCAGAACATTCCGACTGGATCATCCCCTCTTCTCCTACGCAACGTATTGGAGAGAGTGTGGTGCACGGCTTTAAGACCGTCTCCCACACAACGCCGATGTTGTCTCTTGCCAATACTTATTCTAAGGAAGAGCTCCTTGCTTTCATCAAGAGGTGTCATAAAATTTTAGAAACCGAAGAGGTCCCTTTTGCAGCGGAGCTGAAAATGGATGGGACGGCCATTTCCATCCTCTATGAGGAGGGGAAATTTTCTAGAGCGGTGACTCGGGGGGATGGCAAACAGGGGGACGATGTCACCTCCAACGCGCGGGTGATCCAGAATTTGCCTCTCGAGATTCAAAAAGCAGGCTCTTTTGAAGTGCGGGGAGAAGTCTACATGCCCCACAAAATTTTCCAGCAGCTCAACCAAGCGCGTGAGGAGGCGGGGTTAGAACCTCTTGCCAATCCGCGCAATGCAGCTGCTGGCGCTTTAAAGCTTCTCAATCCTCGCGCATCGGCTGCTCGCGGTTTACAGATTGCCTTCTATGGTATTGATGAAGGCAGTACAGGGGAGTTGAGGGGGCAAGAAGAGGCGCTTGCCTTTTTGGAGCAATTAGGACTTCCCACTGTTGCTGAGCATACTCTTTGCTTAAATTTTGAGGCGATCTGGGCCTTCTGTGAGCAGGTGCGCCACCAGCGCTCTTTGTTGAACTATGACATCGATGGGGTGGTGGTGAAGGTCAACGCCTTTTCCAGTTGGCGCCAGATGGGATCGACGGCGAAGTCGCCAAGGTGGGCGTGTGCCTATAAATTTGCTCCTGAGCAAGCGATCACCAAGCTTAAAAGCATTACCATACAGGTGGGGCGCACGGGAGTTCTCACCCCTGTTGCAGAGCTCGAGCCCACGGAGCTGGCGGGGAGCACCATTTCCAGAGCGACCCTCCACAATGCCGAAGAGATCGCTCGAAAAGACATTCGCCCTGGGGATACCGTGATCATTGAAAAGGGGGGGGATGTCATTCCCAAGGTCACCAGCGTTTGTCTGGATCAAAGACCTTTAGGGACCAAAATCTGGCAGATGCCTTATCAGTGTCCCAGTTGCCATACTCCCGTTGAGCACAAGGAGGGGGAGGTCGCTATCCGCTGTCCCAACCACTTGTGTCCTGCGCAACGCCACCGTACGTTGCTCCATTTTGTGAGCAAAGGAGCAATGAATATTGATCATCTTGGGACCAAGGTGATTGCAGCGCTCCTCGACAACGATCTGGTCAAGCGGCCAAGCGATCTCTACGCTTTAGCTGCTGAGGATTTTGCGAAGTTACCTGGGTTTAAAGAGCGGGCGATTTCTAACGCCTTGACCGCGATCGCAGCCTCTCGCCAAGTCCCCTTAGAGCGGTTTTTGATGGCTCTTGGGATCCCCCATGTTGGGGCTGGGACGGCTGAAGCTTTGGCTCTCCGTTTTGGCTCGATTGAAACCATCATGAACCTTGAGCAAGAGGAGTTTATGAACGTTGAAGGGGTGGGGGAGAAGGTTGCGATGAGCCTCTTCCATTACTTTCAAACGGCTGCTCATCGCGATGAGATTGAGCGCCTTTTGAGAGTAGGTGTGCACCCTTCGGTTAAAGAGGTCAAAGAGATCAAAGATCATCCGTTTTCTGGAAAAATTTTTGTATTGACCGGCACATTAACTCAACTCACTCGAGAAGAAGCCATCTGCTTGATTAAAGAGCGTGGAGGGAAGGTGAGTGGTTCGGTCAGCCGCAACACCGACTATGTGGTTGCGGGGGAGGCTGCAGGGTCTAAGCTCGATAAGGCTCGGCAATTAAACATCGATATTCTCTCCGAATCTGATTTCACACAGCTGCTCTGAGCTCGCTTTTTATCTTTTGCTTACCTAAGATGGGGGTGTGAGAGGGTATTTCAATGCGATTTCTAGATCCAACTAACGATTACGCCTTTAGAAAAACTTTCGGGGATGAGAGGAAGAAAGAGATCCTTATCAGCTTCCTCAATAGCGTGCTCGAGCGCACAGGAGAGAGCCAGATTGTTGAAGTGCACCTTCTCAACCCCTATCAAGCCCCTCACATGTTGGGGACGAAAGAGAGCTTGCTCGACATTAGGTGCCGCGATCAAGCGGGCCGCGAGTACATCGTCGAGATGCAAGTGTTAAAGAGAAAATACTTTGATAAGAGAGTGCTTTATTATGCTTCAAAAGCCTACAGCTCTCAGTTGCTGGAAGGAGAAAACTACGGCGCCTTGAATTCTGTGATTTTTCTTGGAATTTTGAACTTCAAGTTCACAGCAGAGGATCACTGGTTGTCTGCACATCGCATTGCCAGTGTAAAAACAAACGAGCATAAGCTGAAGGATTTTGAGTTTACCTTTGTGGAATTGCCGAAATTTACTAAGACGGAACAAGAGCTCTCCACAGTTGCTGAAAAGTGGGTCTATTTTCTCAAGCATGCTAAGGAACTGGAGGTCATTCCGGAAACGATCGTTGAAGAGGCGATTAAAGAAGCTTTTCAGATCCTGAATCAAGGGACCTGGTCTGAGGCTCAACTCGGTGCGTATGAGGAGCGCAAGAAGGCGGTGATGGATGCAACAGCCTCATACGAGGCTGCGCTTGATGATGGTGAGCAAAGGGGACATGCCAAAGGACTTGTCGAAGGCATTGCCCAAGGGATTGCCCAAGGGATTGCCCAGGGAGTTGAGCAGGGACGGGAAAAAGAGCGGAAGGCCATTGCTTTAGAGATGCTACAAAAGGGGTGCGATGTTTCCTTTGTGCATCAATTCACAAGCATATCTTTGGAAGAGCTGAAGTCGATGAGCCAGCAAACATCGGAATTCCCTTCGCACCTGACTTGAATTCACAGCTTTGAAGAGTGCCAATCAAAGTTTGGTGGCTAAAGCTCTCTATTTTGATCGTTTGAAGTGTCCCAATCAAAGACGGATCCCCTGGGAAGATGCATTGCACCCATCCCCTTGTGCGGCCGCGCAAATAGAGGGGATCTTTTGCTACTTTGTCGACCAATACCTCGACAGAGGAGCCAAGAGCCTGATTGCGTTGCTTGGTCACAATGCGATTGTGGAGGCGGAGCAAACGGTGGAGCCGATCTTCTTTGACCTCTTCTTTCACATCATCGACCCATCTTTTTGCAGGGGTTCCACTTCGGGGGCTGTAGGCGAACAGGAAGGCTGTGGAGTACTCGATCTCCTCCATCGCCTCATAGGTTTCGAGGAACTCCTCCTCGGTTTCTGTGGGAAATCCGACGATCATATCGGTCCCGAGGTGGACATCTGGAACAATTTCGCGCAAAAGGGCCACTTTTTCGAAGTACTGCTCTTTCGTGTAAATCCGATGCATTTTTTTCAAAATGCGATTGCTTCCCGCTTGGAGGGGGAAATGGACAAATTCGCAAACAGAAGGCAAGTCCCGAATCGCCTCCATCAGCTCGCGCGTGATATCAACTGGGTGAGAGGTCATGAAGCGGATCCGCTCAATCCCTGGGATTTGATCGAGAAGGCAAAGGAGGTCGTGGAAGCGGATGTTCCACTCAGGTTGATCTTTGCCATAGCTATTGACGTTTTGTCCTAGGAGGCAGATCTCCTTAAAACCCTGTTCGGCCAGTTTTTTGACCTCGCTGACGATGGATGCAGCTGGGCGAGAGACCTCCTTACCACGGGTATAAGGGACACAGCAATAGGTACAAAACTTATCGCAGCCGCGGATGATGGAGACATAGGCTTTAAGGCCATTTTCTCGCTGAGCCCCCTCATAATCGAGCTCTTCTTTGAAGAGCGGATCCACCCGAACCGCCTGTTTTCCTAAAAGCACCTCATCCAGGACGGCATTAAGGTCTTGGATATTATTGGTCCCAAGGACAAAGTCGAGGTGGGGGAGCTTTTCAAAGAGTTTACCCCCTTTTGCATTGGCCATACATCCCGTGACGCCGATAATGGCATTTTTTTTAGGGGAAGTCCCGAGTTTGCCAAGTTTTCCCATGACTTTGCGAGCCGCAAGCTCTCTCACCCAACAGGTGTTGTAGAGGAGCAGGTCAGCTTCACTCTCCTCTTCCGTCCGTTCAAGGCCCCGCTTTTGGAGGATCCCGGCCATCACTTCGGAGTCGAGCTCGTTCATTTGGCAGCCGTAGGTGCGGAGGAAAAATTTTTTCGGGCTCTCTTTCATTGTCGTCTCTTGCTTGAAAACAGTGGCAATGATAAAGTGAGTCCCTTTAACGCACAAGGGGATAGAGATCTCATGAACCGGAATCGAAACACCTTCATGGCAAAGCGTGAAGATGCTGATGTTGAGTGGTTTGTATTTGATGCAGAAGGCAAGACGCTAGGGCGCCTTGCCTCAGAAATTGCAAAAGTTTTGCGCGGCAAACATAAGCCGACATTCACTCCGCATGCCGATACAGGGGACGGGGTGATCATCATCAACGCAGAAAAAGTGGAAACTACAGGGAATAAAGAGGGGCAAAAAGTCTATCGCCGCTACTCGGGGTATCCTGGGGGTCAAAAAGTCATTCCCTATCGAGTCATGTTGGAAAGAAAACCCACATTTATTTTGGAACATGCTGTGAAAGGGATGATGCCGAAGAAGTCGAGTCTTGCTCGAGCCCAATTAAAGCGTCTGCGTATTTTTAAAGGGACTGAGCATACGATGCAAGCACAAAAGCCCACAAAGGTAGAGATCTAAGATGGCGAAAAAAATTGAAGAAGTGACTGGAACGGGACGTCGCAAGCGGGCTGTCGCTGCGATTCGGATGCGCCCTGGAAGCGGCAAAATTGAGGTCAATGGGCGAGAGTTTGAAAATTATTTTACCCTAGAACTTCAGCGCAATACTGTCTTGGCTCCTTTAGAGGAGATGAAGCTCAATGGCCGGTATGATCTGATGATCCGGACCCGTGGGGGGGGCATTGATGGACAGGCAGTAGCGGCTCGTCTTGGAATTGCCCGCGCTCTTGTCGTAGAAGATGAAACCCGTCGCGCCGATTTGAAGGCTCTGGGCTTTTTGCGCAGAGATCCTCGTCGCCGCGAGCGGAAGAAATATGGCCATAAAGGGGCTCGTAAGAGCTTCCAATTCTCGAAGCGCTAGAAATTCGAGCGAGCAGCACTTTCTTTCTAAAGGTGCTGCTTTCTCTGTTTTGAGACTTCGCTTAGTATTTTCTCGGGATCCCATTTTTCCATTTCTTTGAGAGATTCTATTTTCTGCTCGAGCGATGCTTTGCCCTTCTTGAGCTGCTCTTCCTCTTGCTTGAGTTTTTCCTCGAGTTCTTCCAAAATTTTTATCTGTTCAGGAAAGTCAACAGTTAACTCTTCATTCAGAAGACGATTTTCTGCATTTAATTTTTCAATATGTTTTTTATTCGATTCGCGACCGCCCAGCAAAAGATTATAATTTTTACATAAAACGTCTGTGAAATAAAGGCCATTATAATTGTCAATCAAATTATTAGCGATAGCTTCTTCTTTTTCGCGAGTCTTTTTGTGGTAATTGTATATTCTTTGTATTGCATTTAGAAGACCCATTTTTTCTTTGGAGTAGTTATTTTTGTAAGGAACTAAATCGGTTTCGATAGTTGGCGTATAGAGAGGAGAGAAAGTCAATGTACTTGCCCATGGATCTTTAGCTTTAGCAACTTTTTCGAAGAGAGTTTTAAGATTATCAATATTTTCAACAACTATTTGAGCAAGATCACGCTTTTTCAACACGATGCTAGTGATGTGTTCTTTTTCAGTATTTGTAATAACATCTAACTTGGCAAGACACATATTTTTTATATGTTTACTAATCTCTTGGCCATCCTTAACGGTGACAGCAGAGAGGATAAGCTTTAAATCATTGTCGTTAATTTGTTGAAGCAGAGATTGTCCGATACAGTTTTCTATGTATTTCTTGACTACCTGAAATTGCTTTTCGATATTTTTATCTTCCTCATCAGAATTATTTTTAATAGTCTTTATTTTTTCATTATTTTCATAGATTTTTTGTGCGATCTCTTTTTTGCTAATTTCAATAGCGGATTTTTTCTTTAATGCAATTTCCTTGTCAGCAACAACCTGTTTTTGATTTTTTGTGTTTTGCTCAATTGATTCTTGGATTTTATTTTTTTCTATTTGTAACGATTTTTTAAATTCGTCTGACAATAAATTCCTTAAGCTATCGAATGACAATTTTGTCACATCTTCTTTAAAGCGTGCGAGTCTTTTTTTATAGATAGCCCCTATTTTCTCTGGTTGCTCAACTTCCACGGTTAATAATTTGTCTCTTTCTTTGAGTGTTTCAGCAAGCTGTTGAGAAGTGACCAGGGTGAGATCGTTTGGCGATATTATAGAATCAACAGTATTAGATATTAAGTCCTCAACATCTATTTTTTCCGCTTTGAGCTGCATTTCACAACCATTAATTTGCTTCTCTAAATCGCGAAGGTTCCACCAAATCGAAATGGAATAGGTAATACGATGAAAGACGCGCGTCACCACACTAGATGAGGCGTTTGTTTCTATAGCCGCCCAGCTTTCTAGATTTTGCTTTATTTTTGAGACTTGTGTCTCAAGATCTTGGATAACTTGAGACTTTTGATTAAATTCTACCATAATAACTTTCTCCTGTTGCCTGTTACCCTTATATTAGCAAATGGATGTTTTAATAACTTAAATAACTCGTGTTATTTATATAAATAGTGGAAAATGTGATATTTTTTTGTAAGTAGATGAAGTTAAAAGTCTTTGAAAACTTATGGGTAAGAGCAGATCTCTTTCGAAATCCAATAGCAGCAAAATTTCCCTCAGAAAATCGCATGTGAACAAGCGACGCTAAGACGTAAAGGGAGATTGTATCTCTTTACGCCTTAACGATTTTGAGTCTTTGCGTTCGTCCCATGTTCCCCATAGGGGAGAGGGGCCTATCAATCCAAAGTACACGCTTCTAATAGGTCTTTAGCTTGCTGATTTCGCTCTGTTATCCGGTCTTTGATAGATTGCAGCTTAAGCTTCTCTGCTTCCAGTGAGTTATTTGCTATTTTCATCTGGACACCGAATAGCAAGTCTTGGATAACGGCAACATGATCTTTCTTAAGAAGTTCCAACTTGTCTTTGCTTTGATGGATTTCAGCAAGCTTTGCAAGCAAATCTAAGTCGTGGTCTGCATAATGACCTTTATAAGTCGATCGGATTCTTTGAGGGTCTTGTTCAATCGTTGGTGGGTAAAAACAGTATAGAACGCATTTCTTTTTCACTACTGAGTGGAATATTTTATTTATCTTTTCGTTGTCTGACATCTTTTCATTCAATATGAACTCGCTCATGATCTTGAGCGTTTTTCTGTCTTGTAGGGCCTTTGCTTTTGGGCTAAGATCATTTGCGATTGAGTATTCAAGATTTTTTTCTATAAATTCCTGTTTCAATGCGATCTGTTGAGCATTCTCGTTAAGCGTATGATCTGTCATTGCAGAGTTCGCTTGAAGAGATTGATCGAATATTTTAAACTCTTCTTTTAAATTTTTAGATACCCGATCATTGACTTTGTGATTTTCTACTTTTTTCTTGATAATCTCGAGAGATTGATCATTTTTCTTGATAGACTCATCCTTTTGCTTTATCTGATCCGAGCAGGCCTCTTCATTGAGTGTAAGCTCGGTATTTGTTACAATTTCCTTGATACTTGATAAAACTTTCTGGAGCTTAAGATTTAATTGCTCGAGCAGTTTTTTTCCATGCGTATCGCTTCCCAATTCGGAAATTGCTTGTTTTAATGTTTTTGCAATTTGGCGGAGTTGCTGGATTTCTCCCAGATGGTCAGTATGTATTTTTTTAGCAAGCTCGAGTTTTTTCTCATCTTGTTCTAGAGAGGTGCCCCTGACTTCAGGGCAATAACTTTCTATTTTTTTTGTGTAAGCATTTAGATTGTCGATGAGATCTTGATGGTATTGTGGATCTTGATGGTATTGTGGATCTTGATGGAAACCAGATAGAAGCAGAGAGGTGTTAATTTTAGAGATTGTCAAGGAATCTTGGCTTTTGAGTTTTTTCTTCTGCTCTTGGATAGAGGAATCTATTTTTTCCACCAATGCTTTAGACGATATAGGTGCAATAGCCGTTTTGAAGTATTGAAAAGCCTTGGACGAGTAGTTGTTGTCATTTTCCAAGTTTCTGATTTTATTTAATTCTTTGATCCTTGAAAGCTCTGTTCCCATTGCATAAGCAGAGGCGTCAACCTCTTCAGATGCAACGGTTTTCATTTTTTTATCGATATCCGATATTTGTGTTGCGTAATACTTGGCAATATCATTTGCAGGAATTTTTGAGATCTCTTTCTTTAATTGAAGAGTGTCCCATCCCGTCGAGATGCTGTAGCCCATTCTAAGGATGAGTTTGCTAAGAAAGTTGCTGGTGCTCCGTTCTATGGTATCCCAAGCTTTGAACTTCTCTACGAGCCTTTCAATTTTTTGATCAATTTCGTTAAACATGCTTATACCTACAATTTACTTTGTATCTCAATATTAGCATGTGATGTTAAGTAAATCATTAACATCTCAAGTGTTTTGTGTAAATTTGAAAAAAATATTTATTAAAATTTGTATGTTATTTAAAATTAACTGCTTATAAATAAGTATTTCATGAAAAAAGCTCATTTTTAAATAATTTATATATCATCTTAATAAGTTATTTATCTGTCAATGTTAATATATTTTTATAATATTAAGAACAAATGGGTGAAACATGTTTGAGTCAATTGATAAAAGAATAGATTCAATTAACAATGCGTTTAACAAGGCGGATGCCATAGCATCAAATGCTCAATTGAGTGTAGTTACTCGATTAATCAGCAGATGCATCTATTCTATTGTCATATCTTGGGAGACATGGCTTCTCCAATTAGAAAGCAGCAAACTTAAGGACACTGACATAAAACAATACTACACCAATCTCACAGAGCAAGTGAATAGTGAATTAAGCAATGGATTAGGGGATACATTCCAACAGTCTTATGAGAAAGGAGTGAAGCTCAAGGCAATTTGGGACAAAAATGCGAAGAGAAATGTAGATGGTAAACTCGTTCATAAGGATTTGCAAAGGGCATTTAATCAATTTTCTTCTGTGATTGAAGGAGTATCTTCGAAATCATTAATGAATGAAATTGCTAAAAATACAGAAAAATACGAAAAAAGTATCACGTCTTTGTTTAATAAAAAAGATGAAAGCTATTTATCTATCGAAAATGTTCAATCTTCTTTATTTTTATTTGGACTAGGTGTTGATAATAACTTATTAGGAATATCCAGTTATCTGGAGTGCGCATCTAAAGAATTAAATGAACAAATGGTTTCTATTGAAAAATCACAAAAACAAAGAGATGAGTTAGATGAAAGGCTGTCATTTTCTTGTGAAGAAATAGAATCAAAGAAAAATGAGTTTATGGGATCATTCAAAACAGAGAAATATTCGAGCGTCTTGAAGGTTTCTAAGGAATTGGAAAAATGGTTACAGAGTAATCGAGAAGATTCTCCTTTGAAAAAGAGGGTGGAAGAGCTCGCAAAATCTGTTAAAGATGTTGTGCAAACAGTCAAAAAATTTCTTAATGATCAAAAATCAGAAATTTTAAATGTTATGTCTCAACATCAACAGGTCTTTTCCGAGATAGAGGAAAATAAAAAGAAATTAGAGGGCTATCAACAACAGGTTACCTCTCTTAGAGAGAAGTTGTCTCAATTGAAATTCACGAGTCATCAAAAGCAAAAAATCGAAATTATTTTAAGTAAAATAGACAAAAATCAATTTGATGAAAAAGATTTGGAGGATCTCGAAAAATATCTTAAGGATCTTATAGCTCCGTTTGAATTGGCAGTTTCCGATAAAAACGAGATATTAAACTATATTAAATCCACTTATGAGAATACCGTAGAGTCTGATCAATGGCGTCGTAATTTAAGATTGATTGTGGAAAAATTCTATAAATCGCCAGCTCAAGGTTTTGAGTTCTTGAGAAATATATACTCAGAAAAGCCATGGTTTTTACCATCTCTTCAGGATGATTTACAAAAAATCGAGTCTTACGAAAAGCACTACGATAAAGATATCTTTTTCGCGATGAAGAAATTTTATCTCATTTGCAAAAGAGATAGTCTCTCATTTTCAAAAAGTAAAACATTAGGGGCTAACTTTGAAAAATATGCGAGAGGAGAGATTAAAGATGAAGATATTGAGCTTTTTAAGATGTTCGCAGAAACAGGAAAAAACTATCTTGTGTTAGCGAAAAAAAATGAGTCTTTAATAAAAGAGTCTGAGCATTTGGCGTCAATCAACGAAAGGAACAATAAAATCGATGAGATTCTAGGAACGCTTGGATTTGATAAAAACCCTGTGATTGCAGAGGTAAAAGATTTGCCCGAGCAGCAAGATGAAGTTGTGCAATTCGACGAGATTCCAGTCATTTCTGTTAAAGAGGTGATCTCAGAGCCATCCGTTGAGAAAATGGAAAAAATCATAGAAACCATCTCATCTTTCACACCTGAGGTAAAAAAAGAGGAGATTGCAGCAAGCACACAGGTGATGGAGGAGAAAATTCAAGAGATCGCTAAAATGTCTTTTGAGTTCTTCGAAGACGAACAGGGCGATAACTATATTATGTTTATTGAAAATAGCAATATTCCTCTATTTTTTTGTTGGGAAAGCGTGAAAGGGGATTTTGAAAATGCAAGGTTTACAATCACCCTTAGTATGCAACTAGCGGGAACCACGATGACAGGGGATGAAATCTCTAAGAGTGATTACGCACCTTGTGTTGAAAAATTGAAAGAGATGTGGGTGAGCAAAAAGAAATAAGTGCGACTTTCTAGACAGGGAGAATCAATTCGCGAATGGTCTTTTGTAACAGCTTGTCAGCTTGCAGTTGCTCTACGGAAGGAATGAAGCGAAAACTCCAGTTAAAGGGGGAGATCGTTCCAGGGATATTGACCCTTTCCATTGCCGGATCGACAAAGGAGAGGTGGGGAAACAGGCCTAAGTATTCTTGCAAGGGATTGATATGAAAGAAGCTCCCCGTATGGTGACTTTCTCGCAGTAAAGTCAGGTGTTGGTCGAAAGAGAGGGGCTCGTGCCGGCTCCATTGGTGATAAGCGGCACAAGAGTGAGCTTCGGTATGGGTCTGCCACCACTCGCGCAAGACTTCAGAGTCGTGGGTCGAAAGAAAGCTGACGCTTGCACATTCACAATCTTTTCCCTCGCTCCAAGGAAAAAGCCACGGCATAAATCGGGTATTGGGGATCCCTAAAGAGTTCATCGCCCGAGGAATTTCATGGGGGACTTTCCCAATGTCTTCTCCAATAGGCAACAGGGGGCAATGCTGTAGCATCATCTGTAAGAGTTTGGTCCCGAGAGGGAGCCACTCCGTCACATCTTCAGGGACATAGTGCCCTTCGCTCCCTTTATTGCCAGGTTTTATGACCCAAAAGCGAAAAAGTCCCAAGACATGATCGATGCGGTAGAGGTGGTAATAACGCTTGGCGATATTCAGCCGCTGCTTCCACCATGCAAACCCGTCTAGCTCGTGAGCAGACCAATTGTAGAGGGGCACTTCCCAATTTTGCCCCTCTTTTGCGTAGAGATCAGGGGGGGCTCCTACGCTCCAATTGAGGTCAAATAGCTCCGGCCTTTTCCAGGTGCTAAAACTGCTGCGACTGACAAGAATGGGCAAGTCTCCCATCAAGAGGACGCTATTTTGGGTGGCATATTGCTTGACTAAAGTGAGCTGCTGAGCGCAGAAGAATTGCAAAATGATCTCGAATTCGATCTGTAGTTTCAGTTCTTGCTGGAGCGCAGGGGAGGGGTGCCTGCTCTCTGGAGGCCAATGTTCCCAAGGAACAAAATGGTAGTGACGCCTGAGGGCCTTAAACAGCGCATACTCTTCGACCCAAGCGTTGGCCTGAAGAAAAGCGGTAAAAGCGGAGCTTTGCAAGATCTCAAAGAGGTGTTCCTCGACATAAGTGTGGAGGAGATGGCTTTTTAGGGCCCAGACCGCCTCATAATTGATACGAGGAGTTGCAGGGAGTGAAGCTGTGCTTGAGAAACCAGGAAGGGCGTAGAGGCTTAAGTGAATGGGGTTGAGAGCGCTGGCCGACAGGGCACTATAAGGACTAGAGTCCCCTCCTGTATCGTTGAGAGGGAGCAGCTGGATGACATCCATCCCACAAGCTTTGACGAAATCGATGAGCCCTAAAAGATCGAGAAATTCGCCAATGCCCAAAGATTTTTCGCTGTGAAGGGAAAACAGGGGAACTGCGATGCCATGATGGTGATGGGCTCCGACACGTCGCCAATGCTCACCTGCAGCGGATGTGAGGAGAAACTCGGCTCCTTTCATGGGAGCCGACCTGTCCGTATCACTTCGCGCCAGGTTTGCCCATATTCGATAAAGGCTTTGAGATGTTCTACGGCATCTTGTCCCTTGAAATTGGACAAAGGCAAAAAAGCAAAGAGGAGGAGCTTGTCTGCTTTCCTACTGTAAGCGAGAGTGCCAGGGCTAGATTTGCTATTCGCGATGAGAGCTCCTTGGAACAGGCGCTCGCGTCCTTTTCCTGGGGGGACCCGCTCAATCATCATTCCAAAGAGGAGGTTGGTTCCCTTTTTGTCTTTTTCGGCGTAGACCTCTTCGCCACTTTTGACTTTCAGCAAACAGGTGCCATGTTGGTCTGGTTTCAACGTAGTGCCAAGAGCAATTCCTAACGCATTGATCGCTTCTTCATAGGAGATCACTGGTTTTCCTCCTCATATTCCTCATCCAGCTTCTCCTCCAGCTCTTCTAACGCTTCCAAAAGAGCCTGTAGCATATCGTACCGATGCTGTAGCGAGCGGTAGATGCGAGGGGCTACTTCTCTAATGGCATCCCTAAATTGACTAAAGACAATCGTTTGAGCAACGAGGTTCTCAGAGACGTCAAAATTTTTAGCAAGCTGTAGCACCTTAATAGGCGTTGGGTATCTCTCTTCAACAAGGGCGATAAAGGCTTTTGCAAGAAGCTCAAACTGGACTTTGGCTGGCACTTTGATTCCCTCTTGGGTGAGCAGCTTGCGGATCAAGCGCTCGCGCCGTTTGAAGAAGTGGTATACTCCTAAGATGGATTGTAAAACGCGTGCTTCTGTAGTGAGCCGGTAGAGCTCTCCACGGGCAATCGAAGGCCCTTTGGAGCGCAAATCGGCCCCTAAAGATTGGAGGAGAAACTTGATCACTTGCTTGAGTTTTTCAAAGGGAAATTGGCGCGCTAGTTCTTCAAACAAGGCATTTTGCTCTCTAGGATTCCCAGTGATATCTCGATACAGATCGCGCAAAAAACCGGGTTGAGCAAGCCCAGCTTCTGCAAATTCGCGAGACTGTGGCCCGATATTGCGCCCTGCTTTGACCTCGCGTCCGAGCTGTTGTTGCAAGAGCTCTTTGGCGGCTAAGATCTTTTCCTTCAAAGCAGGGTCACAAGTTTGGAGGAGATAGTCGAGCGCTTCATCAGCTAAAGAGGGATCATTAAAAAAACTTCTAATGTCTTCGATCATCTCTTCAGGAGACGAGGAAGAGGCTTTGGCAAGGACGTAAGTGCGCATCTCCAGAAGGCGATAGCGGTCGAGTTCATGGTTGTTCTCGTGCATCTGGTCGGCTAAGTCTTCTGCGGCTTGCTCTTTGCGTTGGACGATCAGCTGCTGAATTTCTTCATCAGCCTCCTCCTTCGTCACTTCTCGAGCCCGGTGCTTCAGAGCTTTAAATTCGGTTTCCTTATCGGCGGCAAAGGGGTTAAAGGCCTCTTCGGCCTCCTCTGTAAACGCTCGGTTACTGGAGATTTGTCTTGCAAAGGCCTCTTGGACAAAAGAGGTCTCTGCTTTCATCTCCGCTTGGATGGCTTGTTGCGTGGGATCAAATCCGGGAAGCTCAGCCAAGTTGTACTCTCCCTAAAGGCTGAATTTTAATTTCTGGAACAATTTCTTGATAAGAGACCACGGCAATATCGGGGAATTCCATCTCGATGAGTTTGCGCACAAAGCGGCGCACATCGATGGCTGTGAGCATCACAGGAGGCTGCCCTCCTGGGGGAGTTGGCACAATGACGTTGCGCATCGCCTCAATGATCATCTGCACCGAGTCGGGGTCGAGGGCGAGATAGGAGCCTGCAGAGGTCTGCTTGATGGCACCGCGGACCATGTCTTCAATTTCAGGATCGAGGAGATAGACCGAGAGGGTCGACTGTCCTTGAGAGTATTTGTAACTGATATAGCGTTTGACAGACGATCTGCAGTACTCGGTTAAAAGAACGGTATCCTTTTCAGTCTGGGCCCATTCGCTGAGCGCCTCTAAAATGGTGCGAAGGTCTTTGACAGAGACCTGTTCTTGAACGAGACGCTTGAAAATTTCGGTTAGGCGTTGCAGGGGGATAAGGCGGGTGACCTCTTTGACCAATTCGGGGAAGCTCTTTTCGATGAAGTCGAGCATAGCTCGCACCTCTTGAATTCCCATGAACTCTCCTGAGTAACTGCGGAAAAAGTAAGAAAGGTGCAGGACGATAACCTCAAGGGGGGCCCAAAATTTGATGCCCGCTTTGCGGAGGAGTTCGATAAATTTGTCCTCCACCCAGAGCGTTGGCATCCCTAAAGAGTTTTTGTAACTCGTGTAGGGGATGTTATAGTGACTTAAGTTTTCCTCCGATTCGTTAGTCAGGACATAGCCTTCGAGAACCTTACCGCGGACAATGGGCACCTCGTTGAGCAAGATGTTGTATTCCCCTTTGCTCAAATTCGGGGCACTTGTCCGGACGTGAACCCCTGGATAGCGGACCCCCAAATCGTGATAAAGAGCTGCCCGCATCCTGGGGATCATCTCTTCGATAAAGCCCATCCCAGGGCGGGAGCGTTTGACGAGGCGAGAGAGGCTCTCTCCAAGTTCGAGGATGATGGGCAACGTCAGGGCGTATTCGTCTCCCTTGCCTCGGACAACGGCATGCCCCTCGACTTCCGTCTCCATGGAAGAGCCCATTTCGCGCTTAGAAGCCCTTAAGGTTTTGCGCCTTGCCGAGCGCCACATGCCAAAGCTGATGCCTCCCAAAATGCCGCAGAGAGGGAAGAAGACATATTTTGGGAAGCCAGGGGTCCATCCCATGAGGAAAATGACCCCTGAGGCGATAAAAAGGGCTTTCGGCTGGCGCAAAATTTGTTCGGAAATTTCTCTTCCGAGGTTCGAGTCGCGCGATTCGCTCGTCACTCTGGTTGTGACAATACCCGCGGCAATTCCGATCAAAAGGGCAGGGATTTGAGAGACGAGTCCATCCCCGATCGACAAAAGAGCGTAGGTTTGCGCCGCTTGACGGACTGACATGCCCATCATCGTGGCTCCAATGATCAAGCCCCCAACGACGTTAATGAGCACAATCACAATGCCGGCAATCGCGTCCCCTTTGACGAACTTCATCGCGCCGTCCATCGCTCCGTAAAGCTGGCTCTCTTTTTGAAGATCTGAGCGCATCCGACGCGCGGCATCTGAGTCGATCATGCCAGCGCGCAAATCGGCGTCGATCGCCATCTGTTTCCCCGGCATCCCGTCCAAGCTAAACCTAGCAGCAACCTCAGCGACCCGTTCAGCTCCCTTGGTGATGACGATGAACTGCACGAGGGTGATGATGAGGAAGATGACACCCCCCACCACAAAGTTGCCCCCCACCACAAAACTCCCGAAGGTCCAGATGATCTCCCCCGCATAGGCGTGGAGGAGAATCAAGCGCGTGGAGGCGATGTTGACGCCGAGGCGAAAGAGGGTGGTGATCAAGAGAAGGGAGGGGAAAATCGAGAGGTGAACGGCACTGGGGATATAGAGGGCGACCATCAGCAGGGAAATTGCGGCAGTTAAGTTGACGGCGATCAGAATATCGATCACATGAGGGGAGAGGGGAATGATCATCATGACGATGATCGCCACCATAAAGCCCGCTAAAATGACGTCCGAGGATTTGCCAATTGTCGCCAATGCGCGATCCCCTGACAAACTTCCCGTAAAATTTTGAAGTAGTTTTTTCATCCCATTGACGGCGTGGAGACCCCATCCTTTAGGGTGGGGAGGAAACGCCGCTCCTTATGTGTTGTTTTTAACTCTGCCATAGTAAACACTTATCCACATGGAAACGCGAACAATATGCTGCAAATGTCTGACTACGGCTATGATAGCGGAGGCTCTGCAAGAGACAAGTAATAGGTTTGCAGAAGCTTGCAACTATGTTCTCAGGGTAGCAACCGAGGCAAAAACTCACAACGCTCTTAAATTGCATCATCTTTGCTATGCAGAAATTCGCGCCTTGTTTGGACTTTCTGCTAACCTCGCTGTGAGAGCGATTCGCCGTGTAGCTGCTTCTATGACGAAACTGAAGGGCAAGCGTAAGCGACCCAAGGAGTTTACGCCCAAAAGTATCGACTACGATGCCCGTATTTTCTCTTACCGCGAAGAAGAGTAGATGATTTCTTTGACGACAACGCAAGGCCGTCTCCGAATTGCCCTTTTGCTTGGCGAACACCAAAAAAAAGCTCTTCAACGACAAGACCCCTCTTCTGCGACTGTGATCAACAAATCTGGGGTTTGGTACATTCACATGGTTATCGACTTTGAGCCAACGATGTGTAGCGGCGATGGGGTGATGGGAATTGATCTTGGGATTAACACCCTCGCCGCCACTTCTACGGGTTTGCTGATTGAAGGGAAGACGAGACGGCAATTCAAGGAGAAGAGAGCAAAAATTCGAGCAAGCCTTCAATCCAAAAAGAAACCAAGCACGAAGAAAGTGCTTAAAAAAATTTCTGAATATGAAGTTCGAAGAATCAAGCATGAAAACCACATTCTTTCCAAACAGCTTGTTGAAGAAGCCAAAAGGCACAATTGCCGTACCATACGGATGGAACAGCTCAAGGGCATTCAAAGCCGGACAAAGACGTGGAACAAACACCGCAACCAAATGACGGCAGGATGGAGCTTTCACCAACTGCAGAGCTTTGTCACCTACAAAGCTGTAGCTTGTGGGATTTGTGTTGAGCTGATTGATCCCGCTTATACAAGTCAAACTTGCCATCGTTGTTTAAAGTTAGGCTCTCGTTATGGAGAGCGTTTTACCTGTGCAACCTGTGGCGATCAACATGCCGATGCTAATGCATCGCGTGTGATTGCCTTAGGTGGGGCTGTCTGTAAACCAGCCCGAATTAGCAGCGCAAGCTAGCTAAAAGCTTTCGCATTTGGTGAGAGTTGTTTACAATAACGGTGAGCCTCCCTGGCCTCCCTCTTCTAGACTCATCACCCAACGGAGAATTTCGGCAACTGCTTCATACGCTTTTTCTGGAATGAAGCGG
>JAFEGQ010000204.1 GCA_018239785.1 Verrucomicrobiota bacterium | reverse complement strand
CTTACTCCTCTACCTATCCAGAAGGATCTACGCGTGCCATCATCGCCAACTACCATTCCCTGCGTCCCGACTATTACTCTGGATTTCGCCTCTTTGCCAACACTTATAAAACCGATTGCTGCCATCTTTTTTTCGTCGAGTGGGCCCACTTGCATGGTTCAGATCAGATCGCCTTTTCTTCTCCACTATCTAACATCGTTTTTCCGTTCCTCGCTGATGTTCCAGGGGGCACAGTCAAAGCCTCGTTGGAGATCACTTACGACAAGGTGAGTATCCGGGCAGGGCGCTACGTCTCTTCCCATTGCGAATCGCTGGGCTATGTCTTTGGAGGCTTGCGTTATGTGAATATCGAGCGCTTCCAAAGAGCTGCAAGGTTCAACTCCGCCGTTTTTGTCCGCAATACAGAAAGTGGCCGCTTTTCAGGAGGAGCTCTTGAGATTGGATATGGGGTGGAGGCCGTAGAGCCCTGCAGTTTCTCTCTAGTCGGCCAATTGTGTGGGCTGATGGCTGTAGGGGAAAGACGTTTGCGACAACAGCTCGTCAATGGAACTGCTCCGGGCAATGTCAAACGCCCCACAGAAACTGCTTGGGTCTGTGGCTGTGAGATGCGTCTAGGAGCCCGTTATCGACACCACTGGAAAGCATGTTGGATCGATTTAGAGTTCGGTTTTGAGATGGATCAATACTTCAATGCTCTCAAATTCTCAACTGCAGAGACGATTGAGCTAGCAGGAGACCTTGGCCTTAATTACGTCAACGTTGGCTTTGCTGGACCCTATGCCTCAGCCTCGGTCCGGTTCTAAATCATGACCGCTATCCTTGCCCGAAGGCCGCTTCGGGCAAGGCCATTGTCAATGAAGCTTAGACTATAGATAGGTCGATGTGGTCACGCACCATTCGCTTGATTGGAGACTTCGGGAACACATTCTTGCAGAGCAAACAGTCATTTTGTGAAATCTGTGACTATTTAATCGGAAGTGCAAACATTCTACCGATCGTTTTTCCATCACGAGTATCTATCAGCATTTGCACATCCTTGATGGGCCTATTGTCCTCTGGGCTCCACAACTTGCCTGCTGATATAAAGCGGACACCTTGCACAGCACCCAGAAGCTGATTTACCTTCACTCCCTCTTGAACCTTAACGAGGGTGCGATGGCCATTCTGGAATTCGAACCAAAACTCAATAACCTTCCCACTCTCTCCCAGATGCGAAAGATCGAGCTCTTCTAAGTTTATCAGATCCTCGTAAGAAATGGGTTTCTTTGCATTTGAAGGAGCTTTTTTGGGATCTACAACATTTGTTGAGCGACGTTTAATGTCTAAATCTTTTACAAAAATTGTTGTCCCCTTATCAATGCCCAAGTCCTTAAGAGAAACATTGAGGTCTTTGAACGGAGGTTGATCAGAAATATTAAACTGCATTTTATCTTGAAAGGGAATTCCTAAATCGCTAAAATTCGATTGATTCATCGCCGTTACTTCCAATTTTCGTCGGCTTTTCACATCAAATAAATTGAATTCTATCCTCTCTCCATAGGCTCCAATATGACAAAGATTGATTTTATTTAAATCAAAAAATTTATCGAAGCTGAGCCTTTTTACATGTACTACCATCCCATCCTTGATATTGTTGTTAGCAAGGCTCTTATCTGTATGTATAGGAGTATTGTTGAGAAAGAACTCCATATGTTGTTTAGTAGTAGTCTCTAACGTCAACTTCAGTTGTTCGAAACGCAAATCATCTTTTGCTTTTACGGATCTGATTGACCCATCCTCATACTTAAGAGAAAACTCCAATGGGACTCCTTGCCCAGTATAACTATAGTCCAGCGGTTCTAAATGCTTATTATAATTTTTTAGAGGATCTGCAGGCTTGAGATAAGAGGCAATAGAGGCATAACATCCCCAACCGGTGAGGGCTGTCGCTGTAAGGAGTAACGGTTTAGACGCCCATTGGGGAACAATTTTTCTCGATAAAAACGCTATAACCCCAACGGCTCCACAGCCTAATGCAGGAACAAGCGTGGGACCTTTGCAACCGCTAATTGACATATGACCTTCCTCGATGGTTAATAACATTTTAATAAGATGTTAATTAAATGTCAAATTTAAAATATTTTGCATAATTAGAAGGCCTTTCTAAATTACTCTTCTTTAGGGCGAACAGTGACTTGTCCCACCATGGTGACCCCTTCATCGACCATCATCACGCGCGCTTCAATGTTGCCAAAGACCTTCGCCTCCCCTCGCAACTCAAGACGGCCTGAAATCTTCAAGTTCCCTTCGACCCGCCCTTCGATGATCGCCTCGCGCATCTCGATATTGGCCCGAACAAACCCTGTAGGACCCACCACAATGCGCCCTTGGCTTTCGAGCTCCCCCTCAAATTCCCCATCGACGCGCAAAAAGCGCTGAAATTGAAGATGCCCCTTAATCGAGATCCCCTGACCTAAAACGGTCTCTGGCTCTTCCATGTCGACAGCCCCTGGCGCCCTTGGAGGATAGCCAAGCGGCCTCCACACCTCTTGTGCCATCACATCGTCGTTCAACGCCTCTTGCGCCTCCTCTTTATGGCGGGGGTAAGCTTGAGCAGGTGAGCGGTAAGGAGATCTCCCGTCTTGCCCCTCATAAACACGGGGAGGGATGCTCTCTTGAGGAGGAGTATAATTGCTCACAGGGCGGTTGAGATACCCCTTCTCTTCTTGCATTAAAGGGCTTTGTGACTCCTCGTAGGGGGAACGCCTTTTGAACATAAGCTCTCCTACCTGGTTTCAATATTGCGACGACACCTTTCAATCAAGCGGCGCAAGATGTCATCGGTTTTTAGTTTTTCTTCAATTTTGTCGCGAGCATGGAGAATGGTCGAGTGGGTTTTGCCCCCAAAAGAGACTCCTAGCATCGCCAAAGACTCGTTGACCATCTCTGTCGCTAGATACATCGCCACTTGACGCGGCAAGACGATCTCTTTAGTCCGTGAACTCCCCTTTAAATCCCGCGCAGGCACCTGGAAAATCACGGAGACACTTTTAAGGATCGATTCGACCGTGATTTTCTCCGTCGGAATCCGATGGAGCATCTCTCGTAAAGTGTTTTCGACGAGATCTTCCGTAATCTCTTGGTTGAGCAGGCGGCAATGGGCTGAGAGGCGGTTGATTGCCCCCTCAAGCTGACGGACGTTGCTGTAGATATGTTCAGCGATATAAAAGGCCACACTGCTGGGAATTTTCAGCCCCTTCGCTTCTGCTTTAGCGGTCAAAATTGCGACTCTGGTCTCTAAATCGGGAACACTAACCGAAGCGACCAACCCCCACTCCATCCGCGCAATCATCCGCTCGGAGAGCTTTAACTGACCTGGAGGCTTGTCGCTTGTGATCACCACCTGCTTGTTTTGGTGGATGAGCGCCTCAAATGTATTGCAAAACTCCTCTTCAAAATTAAGCCGATTTTGAAGGAATTGAATATCATCGACCAGCAGTACATCGACAGAGGAGCGATAAAATCTCTTCATCTTGTCCACAGTTTTATTCCGCAGAGCATCGACTAAGTCGTTGATAAAGGCCTCTGTCGTTGTCGCCCGTACCCGAAGCCCCTTTTGCTTGTCTAGCACCTCGTGACCAATGCTGTGCAAAAGGTGGGTTTTTCCAAGCCCTACTCCCCCATAAATAAAAAGAGGGTTGTAGGAGCGCCCTGGGCGCATCGCCACTCCCACTGCCGCCGATTTGACAAACTGGTTCGAAGGGCCCTCAATGTAAGTGTCAAAGCGATAATTAGGATTTAACCCTACATCGTGCTCCTCTTCTTGAGGAGCAGAAGGGACTTCAGACCCAGACCCCATCTTCGATGAGACGAATGGGACCTTCTTGGGCTCGAGAATTTTGAAGCTGATTGCAGGCTCTCCCGAAGAGCGGACAGGCAAAAAGGAACACAGCTCTTTCGTGTAGTTTTGCAAAACATAGTCCTGCACAAAGACGTTCGGAACCCCTAAAAGTAGCTCTTGGCCATTCCAAGAGAGCACCTCAATCGGAGCAAACCAATTGGCAAAAGCAGTCGGACTACAGTGCTCTTCGACGTAGGCCAAAAAGTCGGTCCAGGGTTCGCAGTCGGTGCCAGCTTGCATCATCGGGAGGCCTCTTCGTTTTGGATCTTGAACAGGTTATGAACAGACCTTCCACAGTTGGGTGTGGAGGCTATTTAAACCCGGACTCTAACAAACAGACCACATCGCTGCAAGCATTGAATCGATCAAGAGCTCTTTAATACCCCTAAACCCTTAAGGCTAAAAGAAAGAAAATCGCAATTTTTCCAACGTCGATTACGAACGCATTTACATTCTTAATCTGTTTATAACCAGCAGTTTAGGATAGCGCCTTTTGTCCGTTTTTTTAACCGGTCTGATTCGCTTTCAAGATCTTAGGAATCGTGTGAATGAGGGCGTAGAACTCTTTACATCGCATGCGCAAAAAATGACAATTATTGGCTCGAAAATCTCAATTTGTGGAAGTTGTCGACAACTCGTCGACAACGGCTTTATCAGAATATTTGCTCGATTGAATTAATTAATGAGTTTAGAATTGACCCATGCTAAAGGCATGCAACCCTCCCCGTTAACCTCAAAGTTCTCACCCCCATAGCAGATGTAGCGCTGCACTTCATCCTTCCGCAATAGAGTCTCGAGGGGAACTTGTCCAAGAGGAGATCCCTCTGCAAGAATGTTGTGGAAGTAAAGGTAGTAGATTTGCGCGAGGCGATAGGTCACTTGCCCCCTTGCATCATTGACCCTTTTAGAGGCCTCGTTGAGAAAGTGGATGGCAGCGCGATAGTAGCGCAAAAGTTGGGGAGAATGGGTGACTGTTGCCCGATTTTCCAGCAATTTATCCTTTGCGGGCAGCCGTGTCTTGAAATGCAAGGTTCGAATCTGTGAGAGGATCTGTTCCGCAGAGTCCTCTTGCTTAGGAGCGCAGAAAAACCTCTGTTTCCAACCAATCGGATGCTGGACCTCAAGACGAAGGAGAATCGCTCCTAGAGTGGTGCTCGTCATGACAGAAACAGGCCAAACGGTTCCCAAACTCCAAAAGCTCCCTGGATTGTTGATCCATCCAGGAACATACTCCGCAGCAAAACCCAACGAGATCAAAGCCAAAGCGACCGCAGCAATGTTCCACCCCCAATGTTTTTGACCAATCGGATGCTCGCGATGCATCTCCCGCGCATTGATCCAAAAGCGATCTAAACCATCTGCAGCGGCGTCGGAAGTCTCAAGATGAAGGAGAATTGCCACAATTGAGGTGCTCGTCATGACAGAAATAGGCCAAATGGTTGCTAAGTCCAAAAAGCTGTCCGGATTGTTGATCCATCCAGGAACATAGTGCACAGCAAAACGCAAGGCAACGCAAGCCACAGCGGTGGCAACAATGCGCAAGCCCCAAACTTTTAGGCGAAAGCCATCATCCCCATGCCACGTGGGGGGCATGAGGCGGGCTCGCAAGGGGTCAATAGGGGGGCGATTTGCCCAAATTGGTGCTAGCGGGATCTCTTCCATAGAAACATTTTATCCTACTTTTTATGTCTTTGTCAATATATTTTTTAACTTCCCCTTCTCGACAAGATTTCTTACACTCTGTAATCTTCTGTGCCCAAACTGAGTGACTTATGACGACACAAAAATTCTTCCCCTATGCCCAACAATGGATCGATGAGACTGATATCGCAGCGGTTAGCGCGGCATTACAAGAGCCGCTGATCACACGTGGCCCTAAAGTGGAAGAGTGGGAAGTAGCTATCGCCAAAGAATGCCAAGCTCTTTACGCTGTCGCATTCAGCTCAGCAACAGCAGCTTTGCATGGAGCCTATTGGGCAGCTGGAGTCACCCCGTTTGATCGAATCATCACCTCTCCTAACACTTTTATTGGCACAGTAGCTGGGGCCCTCACCGTAGGGGCTGAAGTGGATTTGGCCGATATCGACCCTCAAACTGGCAATCTCGATGTCGATCGCATGCTCACTCCTCGGCCGCGGACAAAGGGGAAATTGGTCTTTGTTCCTGTTCATTTTAGGGGAGATCCTCTCGACATGCATCGCTTTAGCCAAACGATCATCGACCCCAATGCGGTGGTCATCGAAGATGCTTCCCAAGCCTTTGGAGCCACTTACACCAACCAGAAAAAAGTGGGCTGTTGCCAGTATAGCGATATGACTGTCTTTAGCTTCCATCCGATCAAAACGATCACGACGGGAGAGGGGGGCATGGTGGTGACCAATGACCTCAACTACTGCAAACAGCTTCGCCTCTTTCGCAATAATGGCCTGGAAGATGGATTAGTGAAAAAAGCCTCTGGTAACTACCACATTACCTCCTTTGCAGCAGCCCTTGGCCTTTCTCAGCTAGAGCGTCTGGAAGCGATATTACGCAAGCGGCGCTCTCTTATCCGCCTCTACCGCAAGCTCCTGGCCTCCATCCCCCACCTGACTCTTTCTCCGGAAGAAAGCGATGAACGGAGCTCCCACAACTTATTCGTCGTCCATATTGATTTTTCAGCGATTGGGAAAAGCCGCGAGGAGGTGCGACAGGCCCTTTTTGACCAAGGGGTTGGGACACAAGTGCACCACACTCCCCTTTACCACCATCCGGCTCTTAAGAAATCGAAAGCATCTTGGGACACTCTTTATCCAGGGATGGAGAGCTACTATCCAAAAGCGCTCTCCTTACCCCTTTATCCCCACTTGAGTGAGGCTCATGTGAAAAAGATTGCCGCTGTTGTCGCTCAGGTGCTGGCTTAGTCTTTCAAGCTTGTTAATTTTTTTTAAAAACCTCTATACACATGTTGAATAGACCTCTTTCGAGATTACCTGAGTTTTGGGTTGTCTTCCTCGCAGTCAGAGGGATTTCGCGTCGAAAATCTCACAATTTTTCCCGCAGCCAATGGTTAAACACCATTGGCAAGGGGAAAAGTGCGAGATTTACACGCGAAG
>JAFEGQ010000203.1 GCA_018239785.1 Verrucomicrobiota bacterium | reverse complement strand
AGTAAGTGTAGGGCTCGCCAAAGGGCTTCCAGTAGATAAAGGCTACTCCTATTTCCCAGCAGCGGTCTTTGAAGAGGTCGTAAGCTGAAAGAGAAAAGGAACTGGCAAGAGCCATCAAAAACAGAATTAATCGCATCGTTCGCTCCTTGAAATGGTGGAGACAATTTTCTCATTCCAAGTTTTTGGTGGCAAGCATTTTTATCTTTTTCTAGAATCGAAACCCCATGGGAAGCACTTGCCTTTAGACAAACAGGCTATTTTTCTGGATGAACTGATCAATGCCTATCTCAAAGAAGTAGGGGTCTCTCCCGATAGCTTAGGGGCGGTGCACTGGGGAGAGTATGTGCTGATCGTAGAGGGGAAAAGAAACTAGACCTGTTCCTTTTGCGCCTTTGCGCTGGAATTTTCCTGGCTGCTTTCTGGCTCTTCTGGAGTCAGAGCGGTGAGGACGCTAGGATGGGGTTTGATGTTAGCACTGGGATTCGCAAGCTCAATCCCCTGCAGTCCCATGAAGGGCATGGCCATGAGCCCCGTCATCATGAAGGTAATCCCCATCCCTTTTAATCCACGGACGACATTGGAATAAGCCAGCTTTTCCCGGATCGCAGCAATGAGGGCAATCGCAAGCCACCAGCCAAAGCCCGCCCCCAAGACGTAGGCGAAGTTAGCCCAAAAGGGGTAAGATTTGGTCGTGGCGAGTAAACAGGCTCCTAAGATGGCGCAGTTCACAGTAATCAAGGGGAGATACATTCCCAAAGCCATGTAGAGAGCAGGGGTGTATTTCTCGACCACAATTTCCAAGACCTGGACAAAGGCGGCAATGACGGAAATATAGATCAAAAACTCGAGAAATCCGAGATTGACGACCTTAGCGTTGATGCCAGCCCAAGAGAGCCAAGAAAGGGCCTGTTCCCCAGTGACAAACCGATGGACAAACCAGTTGAGGACCCCTGCGATGAGGGTGACAAACATCACAGCGGCCCCAAGACCATTGGCCGTGGTGAGGCGGTTAGAGCAGGCGAGGTAGGTGCACATCCCCAAAAAAGTGGCGAGCAGGATGTTTTGGACAAAGACCGATTGGATAAAAACACCAAAGAGATTCAAAAGCGTGTAGTCGCCCATCCACATTATTCGACCCCTTTTTGATGTTTGATGGCGTTGGCTGCCCACACCATTCCCCCAAGCAAGAAGAAGGCGCCAGGTGCCAAAATCATCAAGTTGAAGTTCGAATATCCATCAGGATGTTCTGGCGAGGCATACCAAGAGAGGGGAATGATCCTGTATCCTCCTAAAGTCCCTGAGCCCAGCAACTCGCGGATCACACCGACAAAAAGAAGGACGCAGGCGTAGCCAGCTCCAGCTCCCGCGCCGTCGAGAAAAGCGGGCACTGGTCGGACCGACTTGGCCATCGCTTCTGCTCGCCCCATGACGATGCAGTTGGTGATGATCAATCCAACAAAGACGCTAAGAGTTTTCGAAATGTCGTAGGCAAAGGCCTTGAGAAGGAGGTCAACCGTAGTGACGAACACGGAGATCACAGCAAGCTGGGTGATCATCCGGACGTTATCTGGAGTCCAGTGGCGCAAGAGCGAGACGATGAACGAAGAGCAAGCTGTTACAAACGTGACCGCAAGGCCCATGGTGAGAGCTGTGCCAATGGAGGTGGTGACGGCCAGGGCAGAGCAGATCCCCAAGATGGCGACCAAAATTTGGTTGCTATGCCACAGTTGATCGAAAAAATAATTTTTTAGCGGTTGTTGCCTAGGATCCATCGAAAATAGCTCCTTGGGACTTATGGAGTTTGATCAAGAGGGGGCGGTAAGGGGCAAGAGACTCGGCGAAAGCTGCAGTGACCCCATTTCCCGTCAAAGTGGCTCCAGTGATTCCATCGACAGCGGTGTGAGCTCTAGGGGTATCTCCATAGACGTCGCTCACTTTCCCTTTCACGACGATGATCCCTAGAGGAGCTGTTTCGAGGTTGGGCTTTCCGTCGGCAGCGGGGAGAAAGATGTCTTTACCTGAGAATTGTTGCTGCCATGAGGGTTCTTGGATGATAGCTCCCAGGCCTGGAGTTTCAGCGGGCCCTTGCCAAGTGGTGCCTATGACCGTATAGCCGTCATTCGCAACGGCGAGATAGCCGTAAATTGGTCCCCAAAGGCCAAAGCCGTTGAGGGGGATAATGGCTCCAATTGGCTTTTTTGCTGCCGGATCGTTGGGCAAGATGAGGAAGAAAAGTTTCTCTGGAAGAGCGTAGTAGCCCTTTTGAGCATTTTCTGCCAAATAATCATCTTTGTTAATACCCGCTTTTTCGAAGGTAGTGACATTTCCTTGGGCATCTGTCAAATAGGGGATCAGCCGCTTTTTGGCGACGGCATAGATATCTGCGGGGCTTGCTGGTTTTTTATTGGGGTCGGGGACGAGCATCCCTTTTTCTGGATCCCACTGTCCAGGTTCGTACGTTCCAGATTCTGTTTGAAGTTGAAAATAGCCTTCGGGATTGAAAATTTGAGCGGCTGTGAGTTGTTGTTTTGCGATATCGAGCTCTTTAGAGCGCGCTTGAATGGGGGCCAGCGAGGTGGCCAAAAAGGAGAGGATCAGAGCGCATGCAAAGCAGAGGATCACGACAAAGAGGACAGTGCTTGTATTACTAGAGGGAGGCTTGGGCTCGGACACGGCGAGGTCTCCTTTGGAAACGCAAACTGTAGTGGTCAATCATTGGACTCATCACATTACCAAACAAAATAGCGAGCATGACTCCTTCGGGGTAGGCTGGGTTAATGACCCGGATGATCACCGTCAAAAAGCCACAAAAGGCTCCGTAGATGTATTTGCCTAAGCGGGTGTAAGGGGAGGTGACAGGCTCTGTGGCCATGAACACGAGGCCAAAGACGAGGCTTCCCATGAGCAGTTGTTTATAAGCGGGAAAGGCAAAGCGGGCGACATTCCAGGCCCCTTCATCGACTCCTGTTGTCGAAAAGAGGTTAAAGAGCAGAGCAGTGAGATAAGCGCCAAGCCCCATGGCTACCATCGTGCGCCATGCTCCTACTCCTGTCCAAATCAAAAAAAGAGCTCCCAAAATCGCGCAGAGAATCGAGGTTTCTCCCATCGAGCCCAGGCGATTCCCTAAAAACAGATTCCAATTGGAGTTGATGCCGGCCCCCTCTTGTAGGCTTGAGAAGTGAAAGGCGGCGTCATAGCTATCATGAGGAAGAGAGAGGCCACCGCTTTCGAGGGGAGCTGTCACGAAGTCGTGCAGTTGATCGCCTGTCAATTGCCCTAAGTGGGCGTCGGCATGTTCTCCAGCTGCTTGCCACTTCGCAAACTGAGCTTCAATCACCTTGGAAGTGCTTACATTGGATCCGAAGGCATTTGCGGCAATGGCATCGACGTGCACCCGTTTGATTTCGTTGCCGACGTTGAAATTGGAGAGGGGGGTGGCTTGAGTGAAGGAGTCCCAAGAGGGCAATTGAGAAGAACCATTCATCTGCTTGAGGCTACTTGCGACAGTGGTGGGGTTGGTTCCCACCCATACAGAGCCGGTCATTTTTCCTGGGAAGGTGAAAAAGAGAAAGACGCGAGCTGTGAGGGCTGGGTTGAGGATATTCATCCCCGTCCCTCCGAAGAACTCTTTGCCGACGACCACCCCAAAAGCGACTCCGAGGGCTGCCATCCAATAGGGAATCGTGGGAGGGAGGATGAGGGCATATAAGATCCCCGTGACTAAAAATCCTTCAGCGATCTCATGCCGTCTAAAGACGGCAAAGAGAGCCTCACAGATTCCCCCAACAGCATAGGAGATGAAGACGATGGGGAGGAAGGCTTCAGCCCCTAGCCGCAAAATCTCCAGAAAGCGACCGTGCTCTGCCACAAAATGCCAGTAGCCAGACCATGATGTAGAAGCAGAGAGAAAAGAGGCCATGAGGGAGGGATCTCCAGAAGCGTAGACAAGCTTTTGGATGCCTGTATTCCAAAGAGCCATCAAAATACAGGGGATGAGGGAGATCACGACCAAGATCATCCACCGTTTGGCATCAACAGAGTCCCGAATAAGAGGATATCTCTTTGTCGTGTGAGGGGCTTCATAGAGGAATGTATCGCCTGCGGAGACCAAGGGGCGTAAGCGGTGCAGGGGTTTTCCCACTTCGAATAAGGAGAGCTGGTGATCAAGAAACTTGCGCAACATAATCTCAACCTAGCAAATTGGGACAAGATCGTCTACGCTTTTTAGCCAACTGCTAAGATTCGTGCCGCCTCCTGCAGAAGCGCTAATTGATACGCCACCTTTTGCAATTCTGTTGCGATAATATCGCCCGGCTCTCCTTCGAGTTCAAGAGGGGGTGCCGTTAAGGGCGCACGTCTCTCAGCGATCGCTGTGGCAAGTGCATCCAACTGACTGCGCAATGCATTGCGCTCTGCTGCATTTGGCCAACTGAACTCTTGCGGAGATAAATGTTCCATAGCAGCGGCAATTTCCGTGAGCTGGCGCGCAACTGCAGTCACGGTCATAGAAGCAGAGATCTGAACGGCCGGGAGGCGGCGGGGCTCATCCAATGCACGCTGCAATGATGCTTCAGCATTGTTGGCAGCCAGGCCGGCACTGCGCCTAGCGAGCATCATCGCTTCCTGATTTCGCGACGTCTCTAAAGCCATCAGCAGAAAGGCCCCATTGCGACTATCAGCACCTTTAGGATTGAACCTGGCGCCGGAACGTTAGCGGAAATCGAAATGGTGACTACCTTGCCCGCTCATTTCCTTGGCGAGGCAAATGCGGCTGACATCCATGTCACGCCAGATGGCCGGTTCCTTTATGCAAGTGAGAGGCAGACGAGTACGCTGGTTGGGTTTTCTATTGACCCCACAACTTCCATGCTTAATCCAATTGGGCGTTGGCCGACTGAGACGACTCCGCGGGGCTTTGCGATCGATCCACGCGGACGCTTCTTGCTTGTTGTTGGCCTGGATTCAAATAGTTTGAGCGCCTATGCCATCGATCAAGCGAGCGGGGTTTTGACGTTGCGGTCGCAACAAGCGGTAGGCAAGATGCCAAATTGGGTCGAGATCGTTGACTTGCCCTGACCTAAAGCTATTCTTTCTTGACACCTCTCTTCTGAAATCCTAAATTGCTTGCGATGAAATCCTTTCTTATCGCCTGTTTTCTCTTTATCTCACTTTGGGGTAATCCAGAAACTTGTCCTATCCCTCCGATGGTTGTTGCCGTTGAGCCCCTCGGACTAGTCAATGGTTGTGTCGATGTAGCGACAGGGGCGTATATCGCTTCCACAGCAGAGGTGAGGGTCAATTGTCACGAGCCCATTAGCCTGTATCGGCAGCTCATCTCCTGCCAAGGATCCAAGGACTCCCACTCTTTTTGGCAGATTGGGAAAGAGTACATTGACTTTCGCGCTCCCCCTTATGACCGCGCTAAGGAAGATGCTTTTCATTTGATCAGCGAGCAGGGGGGTGTCACAAAATACCATGTCGATCCTGGCCAAAAGAATTGGGGATTTCACAGGCGGGGCAAGCCCTTTGTCCTCCTTGTGGATCGCCTTTACCCAGGAGCGAATCCCTCTTCAGAAGCTCTTGGGGGGCGCACTCATCCATGCAATCACATTCTCGTCTATGGGGAAAGCTGTGAGCATAAGATCGTATGGGATAAAAAGAAGGACGGTCTTTTTTATTTAGGAGTGCGTGCGAAAGACTCCTGCCGCGTTGGTGAGAAGTGGAGTCGCTATGGCAAGGATGCGTTTACTTTGTGCAAAGGCGATGGGGAGGTGCGCGTCTATACCCATGGGAGCAAACGTTGGAGCGACTACGAGCATTGGGAAACGGGGAAAAATCGGGAGCCTAAACAAGAGACATTTTTGTTGAGAGAAGTGCTGCGCCCCAATGGCAATCGGATCTTTTATTTCTATGATGGCAACGATCAGCTCACTGAAATCCGGTCTACCAACGGAGAGAACACCCAGACGTTTGGGTGGATTCAGATTGCGCATGCGGGCTCCACAAAAATCATCACCACTAGCGATGGGCAGCAGGTCACCTATCACTTAGGAACATGGAAGAGCGGATCCAAGAAAAAGGAGGTGCTCGAGCAGATCTCAGGTCTTGGTGGCGCTCAAGAGTCGTTTCACTATCACTGCGCTCACAAGACGAACACCCCCTTTGCCTTGACAGTCTATAGAGCGCAGGGGCGGGAGCTTCTTGGGACGAGTTACTACAGCAAGGGGGATCATACAGGGAAGGTGCAAAAACAATTTGCCCCCTTCGGCGGACAGAACGCATGTATCTATGAGTTTTTCTATAAGGACGAGACGACGACTGTCAAAGATGCAGTAGGAGGGAGCACTTCTTATTACACCGATGGGAAAGGGAGATTATGCCATGTTGAAAAGTTCGATGCCCAAGGCAAAAGAACACTTTTTCTGCAGCAAAAATGGGACAAGAATGTCGATTTAAACGAACGCTCTTTAGGCAAGACCTCTCCCCACCAGCCCGGTTTTATCACCACTCTTCTTTCGTGCAGGTTTTTTTACGATCTTTACCACAACGTGACTCTAGAGATGCTCGAGGGAGGGTTGACTGGTATCGAGAATGAGAAATATTTGGATAGGTACACCACCCACTATACCTATTCGGCCCATGGCTTTACTCCCCCCCATTCGCAGAAAGACGATCTGCAAGCCGGCGTCAACGGCGACAAGGAAGGGACGGACCTTCTGATCGAGCGGAAGATTTACGAAGGGG